>DASWEH010000334.1:0-10332 GCA_036394895.1 Anaerolineales bacterium | reverse complement strand
CAAAAGAACTCGTTATCTCCATTCTTATCTCAAGCACAACAGTCTCTACAAATAAACGTGAAGAGACTGGACTATTCAAGCATCACCCCTTGGGAAGTTGCGAATCCCCGCTTTCACTTTCTATTGCCATCGTAATGACTTCCTCCAGCGTCAGCGCGCCCCTCGGTCCACGTGGCGTTGAAGCGTTGATCAGTGAGTTGGGAATACACAATTGCGAAATTTTGTTCGTTTTACATCTCCTCCACCGTCTTCAAGGCCAGGTCGAGCGCCTTGCGCTGACGGCAGATCCAATAGCCAAAGGAAATTGTGGTTTCCATGCGTTAATTAATGCAAAGCCCGGAAATTTGTGTATACCAATTTGTCTCCCTTATTGTATACCTAAAGGAGACCAAATGAATCTTTCTTTCTGCTTAAATAAGGACAATTATCGAGTCTCACCCAGGACTTTCTCCTATTCAAATAGGAAACTGAGCTTCGATGAAATCGGGGCAGGAATAGGAGACAACTCTCATGACAGCCAAAAGCGATCTGCGTAATATAAACATAAAACAAGCTGTATTGGTATTTTGAAAATTTCCATTCAAAGTAGTTTCTTTAGAAGTAAGGAGAGCAAAATGATTCAGAATGAAGTGATCTCGAAATCAGTCGGTGCTTCCAGCCCTCACGATCAACGGGCGTTTCTCCTGAGCGTTGTCCAGCCGGGATTGGCCGGCTTAATGGATGGGTCGATTTCCTCGCTGGCGCCTTTATTTGCAGCCGCCTTCGCCACACGCGACACCCATACAGCGTTCCTGGTCGGCTTAGCGACCGCCATCGGTGCCGGGATCAGTATGGCCTTCTCGGAAGGTCTCTCTGACGATGGAAAGCTGAGTGGGCGCGGCAGTCCCTGGCTGCGTGGTGCGGTGTGCGGTCTGATGACCTTCTTGGGTGCGCTAGGTCATACGCTCCCCTTTCTCATCCCAGTGTTCTTGACCGCGGCCCTCATCGCAGCAGCGGTTGTCATCGTAGAACTGCTTCTCATTGCTTGGATTCGCAATCACTATATGGACACACCCTTGCTAGCAGCCACCTTTCAAGTGATCGTGGGTGGTGTGATTGTCTTCTTGGCAGGAATTCTCATTGGGACCTCATAGGTAGATCCTAAGACCAGCCCTTCCTGATTGGAGAAAGAAGTATTAATGTCCACACTAACACTCATTTACCCGAAGGTGATCCGCTTCCGACGTACACTGATCATTGGATTAATCGCAATCTTAATCCTTGCAAGTTTGGCCTTGATTGCTGTCGCAATCTTGGATAGGTCGTCATCAACAACCCGGGATGCCTATCAGGCAGATCAAATACCGGTTGTACAAAATGGCTTTAGCCCCATTTTGGTTCAAATAGCTCCTACAGCGAATACCCAACCTGTTCCGTCTGAAAAACCTGTCCTTGCGTCTATTGTAGCAAGCAAACCACCTGTCCCACCGAACTCGGTGCCAACTCCGCCATTATGAACGAGGAGTCTAGAATGAAGAAATTCTTATTGTTCACCTTTAGCTTATTGATAGCAGTTGTAATACTGGCTTATCAGGCAATACGGCTTTCGCCTGGCGATCTCAAGTTCAAGCCCGGCGACAAAATTGAAAGCATGGTTGTTACCACGGGCACAGCAGAGGCACCTCCGCTCTGGGCTTTCTGCTCTCCCACAAGGGAAAACGATAACATCATTTCTGTGGATTGCCGCATTCCACCATTACCCAAGCTGGCAATTGGTCAGCCTTTTGATGGAGCAGATCAGGCTTTACAAGCATCCGATTGGTCAGCTTTGACTTGGGAATTGTACTTGGACGGATACCCATTGGACTTGGAGGCTTTCGGTTTATATAACTATGTTGTGCCAGACCTGGCGCCTAGCCCATCTCCTATTCGGGAAGTCTTCAGGCAGGTGAAGGCTTGGGATGTGGTGCTTGTAAACCCCACCTCAGGCAAGCACACACTGCATGGCACCGCCTCTACAGAAGCTGACACCTATACATGGGTTGTGAACTTTACGATTGAACGCTCACTGATTAGGAATAGCACGCATGCCATGCCATATGCAGATAAAAGAGCCCTAGAAAAGCAGAGTGATTACTTAAAGGTGTTGCAAATGAAATCCATGCGTCATATAATGATGTATAGACAAAGTCATATCCTGTCGGGATTTAGCCTGTTTCTAAGGCAAGATTTATGTAATCTGCTCGCCAATGGGCTGACGATGTTCTTTTCCCTATTAGTGTTTCGGAAAGAGGAGTAAGGTATGGACCAAGTAAGTACGGTCCAGGCGACCATTAAAGGTGATGTCAGTGGACAAGTCGCCGCTGGGAATTACATTCTACAAATAGGGGACATGAATGGGGGAATCGTCAATTTCGCACCACCCTCGGATCGACCGGCATATTCAATGCGGCCTTCCCCTGCCAATCTGCGCCCGCGTGCCTTTCCATCGCTTTTGGACCGTGATGACGAATTTGCCTTTGTAAAAACTGCCCTACAAAATGCCACACCCGTTTCGGTTTACGGAGAAGAGGGGATCGGCAAAAGTTCTTTTTTTCGCCAACTCGCTTACCTCCCAGAGGTAGAGGTCTTTACCGACGGTGTTGTGTGTTTGGACGCGCCAGGTCGCGGACGGGATGACTTGCTCCAATCCCTTTTTGATGCGTTTTACGAGAGCCTGCCTGAATTCAAGCCGACAGACGCTGAGATTATCAGGGCCTTACAAGGAGTTAAGGCTTTGATCCTTTTGGATAACCTTAATCTTCAACGGGATGAGGTCATATCGTTATTGGATGCTGCGCCAAGCGGCACTTTTGTGCTGCTATCTGTCGAGCGGAATTTATGGGGAGAAGGCCGAGCGATCTCTTTGCAGGGACTACCAGAAAAGGATGCATTGACTCTTTTTCAACGTGAGCTAGGTCACTCGATGAACGAAGAGCAGCAAGCTGCAGCCAGCAAAATCTGTGTTCTTCTTAAGGGACATCCACTGCGCATTCTGCAAGCCGCGTCTCTTATTTTAGAAAAATCCAAGACAATCGGCGAAATATTGGAAGAATTGCAACGCGATGTTCCCAAGAAAGCTGTTCTTCAAACATCATTGAACACATTGACTGAGGGTCAAGAACAGGTTCTAGCTCTCCTCGCAGCAGCCGGTGGATTTTCAATACCGCTTGAACATTTAGTTTCCTTAACTCAAGATCCGAATGTACGAAAAACTTTGCAAGAATTAATTGCATTGGGGCTGGCGCAGGCTCACAGTCCGCGTTACAGTTTGACTGGAGATTTAGCCTTATCCCTTGCAACGTTATGGGATGTATCTTCACGGGAAGATACGTTGCTTGATTATTTCATCAGTTGGCTAGAGGGGCAGCCCGCGCAAGCACTGATCGAAGAATCGGCTGATGCATTAATCTATACCGTGAAGAAAGCAGGTGAAAAGGAGCAATGGCCCCAAGTCATCCGTTTGGGACGCGCCCTCGAGCGAGGCTTGATCCTATGGAAACGGTGGCAGGCCTGGGCGGACCTCCTGAATCTGATCCTGAAAGCGGCGAGGGCGCTGGGCGATCGCAAAGTAGAAGCCTGGGCATTGCATCAACTGGGAAGCCGGGCCATGTGCCTGGGGCAGGTAGATCAAGCGCATGAATTGTTGACCGATGCGTTGAACATTCGCAAGGCAATTAAAGATAAAGCCGGAGCGAGGGTTACCCAGCATAATCTGGATGTGTTGCTTCGCGGCTCAGGCACATCGAAGGGTGGAAAGTCTGGCACTCGCCCTTGGTTCAAGGGTGGTGGGGCTCTGTTTATTGCACTGCTTATGGCTGCGATGCTGGCTTATACGGCACTCTCATCGTTTGTCCCCCGCTTGTTTGCCACCGCTACACTGATACCCACTATTACAAAAACTCTTACTTCCACGCCTTCGCGAACACCAACTTCGACTTCCACATCAACCGCTACGACAACCGCTACGCAGACTTCCACACCGACTCGTACAGCTACTTTTACTCCAACTATTGCAACAATACCGCCTCTGGCTTGCTCACCAGTCCTCACAGGTCTTCAAAACGCGAATTGCCGAATTGGTCCATCTAAGGCATATGATCCTCCTTACGGCACTTTACTCCAGGGTCAAACTGTTCACATTCTTGGTGTTAATTTTGAGCGTACTTGGTTTCTGGTGGAACATCCTCAATCTTTTCGCTACCCTTGCTGGGTATGGAATGGGTCTGCAGTTCAGGTAGAGGGTGATCTTAGCTGTGTCCAAGCTGTTAGCATTCCTAATACGGGCCAATTGGAGACTGCTAATTCCCAAAGGAAACCTTCACAGTCAGGAACGATAACTGGCGAACCATCTGTCGATTATTGTTCCTTGTATCCCGTTTTGTGCGCGTATGCTCCGATTCCTTCCTGTCCAAGCGGAACTTCTTGGAATTCAACCACAGGTTGTGTACCAACTTGTGACTCGGACCATTATTGGAATCCAGACACAAATAGTTGCCAACCTTATATCAAATAGTGCCACGTTGATTTATTGACATCAATTCATCATTACAAGTTATACGAAAGACATCTTCATCTTATTCAACCTTGTTACTGGAGAAAAATAATGAATAAAAAGCCTAAATCTACTCAAGGGATTCAAGTGACTGTTGGCGGCGATGTCAGCGGCCAGCTTGCTGCGGGAGAAAATATTACCCAAATATCTACGAAAACAACCGGTGAAGTGACAAAGGCTGAGCTGGAAGAATTTCGCCAACTCTTGACCAGTCTCCGATCGAAGATTGAAGTCGAAGTTCAACCAGACAAAAAAGAAGCTGCATTTGAGCGTGTGGGAGAGCTTGAACATGCCATTACGGAGAAGAAACCTGATCTATCTACGATGGAATATGTGAGAAATTGGTTCATTAAGAATCTGCCCGGCTTGGCCGGCGCCGTGACAAGCGTTGTTGTTCACCCAATTGTTGGTAAGCTGGTCGAGGCGGGTGGAGATGCGCTCGTTGGAGAATTTCGTCGCAGGTTTGGAAGCATTTCTGCTGAAGGGAGTTAATTATGAATAAGATCGCCGTTTTCGGAGCCTCAGGCCGGACTGGAAAGTTGTTTACAGAACTAGCGCTCAAAAGCGGAAATGAAGTGAAGGCATTAGTACGCGACCCTTCCAAGTTTGGTATGCAACATTCGAATCTACAGGTGATTCAGGGAGACACTGCTGACCCCATTAAAGTCGAAGAAACAATCAGGGGAACTGAGGCAGTGATTGACCTCATTGGACCTGGGAAAGGTTCCTCTCCCGAACTGCAGAGAACCTCAACGCGAAACATCCTCCACGCAATGGGACAAAATCATGTGAAACGCCTAATCCTTTTGGCCAGTCTTCCCTTTGGAATCCTGGATCCGAATGATAAACCCACTTTCATGAACAGGTTCATGATGTTCATGGCGAAAAACCTGATGGGAACGATGGTGCAGGATGCAAAGGAGCATATCGATTTGATAAAACAAAGAGAAATGGATTGGACGGTCGTGCGAGCGCCAATGCTCAGTGATCAGTCTTCGCAAGGACCCTATCGAGTGGGATATTTAAATGAGAGTATGGGCAAAAGCGCCAGCCGCTCAGATGTGGCTGTTTTTATCCTGGATGTGTTGATGAACGACAAATACGTTAAACAGATGCCTTTGATTAGCAGTTGAGAGAGCTAACGCATAATGATAAAGGAGATGCTATGCCGACAATTACCTATAATGTATTTATCGAGGCAGCTCCAGAGAAGGTTTTTCCATTTGTGGGAGATTTATTGCGTCACCCTGAATGGACTACGGATGAGATGAAAATGGAGGTAATCTCACCTGGAATGATTGGCGTCGGAAGCCAATACCGTTCTACCGCCAAGTTCAAAGGATTTACTATTGTTGATGAACTTCAAGTCGTCGAATATCAGCCCCCGACTCGCTTTGCATTCAGAGTCAAAGATATAGCTGGTAGGTTAAATCACCAGTTTGTACTGCACTCGCAAAGTGATGGGACATTGGTTGAAAGGTCTGTATTTATTGAGGAAAAAAGCTTACTTACTAAAATTTACCATAGGATTGTGATGCCGATGCTCATGCCATTCATCAGTTCAGAAATGAACAAGGCGCTGCAGTTGCTGAAAGCAAGAGTCGAGCAGGCATGAAACCCGACCTTCCTAGGACATTCTCCTATATACATAGGAACCTCAGCTCTCCATCAAATCAGACCACAAATAGGGAACCACTCTCATGACAGTTCGTAACTTTTTGCATAAGATGAGCATAGAAGTTTTAACGGTTCATAAGGAGTGTTCCTATGAAAACAACCCACCTAATCCATTGGATACGCATCGCTTTATTATCTTTGGCACTGGCTTTAGTGGTCATTTTACTTACAATCCCCCTGTTGGCAAAAGCAATTTCACAAAGAGAAGGCAATCCGATAGAGCCAGAAAAATTAGATATCAGACCCATACCGGTCCCGGTGCCGCCATCACCACTAGTGAGCAAAGCATCAAACGCATCTGCGACATCTTCCCCCTCATTATTAACTGCAGCTGCAGCGCCGAGGGCAATCGCTGTACCGACACCGCCTGTATCGACGCAGAAACAGGCTTCGCTTGTACAACCTGCTAGGTGGGAATCATCAATCGTATTCACGATTCCGTTCGTCAATCGACAAGGCGTTATGATGGCTTTGATCTTCCTTATTCTGTTGAATTGGGGATGGCTTCATCGGACGCCACATTTCCCTTCCTTGCCTAAGGAATGCGCATGATGAACACGCGATCGATGATCTCGGTTGTACTGGTGTGCCTTTTGATCATGGCAATTCTGACTGCTTGTGCGGGAAAACAGATCCCAACTCAGCCGCCACAACCACCGGATGAATATTTATCGAACGCGCTCGATTGGATCGAAATGCACTCGGTCAAGATCAAGACGGTGCATTGGACAGTAGTCCGAGCGCAGGCTCTCACGCTGGCAGCAAATCCTAAGACAACGTCTGATACTTATCCTGCGATTTTGTTTGTCATGAAGCAATTAGGTGATGCTGCCACTTTTTTTGCCCCACTCGAGGGTAGTAAAAATGTACCTGACTTTGTTGGATTCAACGCTTTCTATCCAGATGCGGTCATTGTAGGCATCGACCTTGGCGGACCAGCTGAGAAGGCGGGCCTCCAAGTAGGCGATGTGATTGTATCGATCAACAATGCACCGCCAAAGCAATGGCAAGGTACGCCGTTCCTCGATCTGTATGATAAAGCTATCAACCTTCAAATCACGGTCCGCAGAGTGGGTCAGGATCAACCCATCCAAGTGGTGCTTACAAAAGTGAAGTCCTCCTCTCACCAATCGACACCTACGGGGCGAACCATACGCACGGACCGAGGTAGCGTTGGATACATTGAATTACCCGTCGAGTCAGGAGAGGGACAACTGTATCCAACCCTGGCTCAACAAGTCATCCGCGAATCTGATCAACAAGGGATATGTGGTTGGATCATCGATTTGCGACGAAATTTCTCAGGAGATATCTGGTCCTACATTGCCGCAATCGGACCCATCCTCGGCGAGGGCGATGTCGGCGGCTTTACGTATCTGGATGGGACACGGGAGTTGTGGACCTACAAGGGTGGCAAAGTGTTCTGGGCTGATATCGAACGGGACGAGAGTCTGGTGGAGGGCACGGTTTATGAACTCAATCATCCTATCCCGCCGGTTGCGCTGTTGACGAGCCACGCCACCATGGCCGCTGGGGAATTAGCAGTCGTTACTTTTAAAGGTCGATCGAACGTTCGTATGTTCGGGGAGCCGACCAATGGTTCACCATTTCTGGTCTTTCATACCGGCTTGAGTGATGGATCGTTTCTCGGCGTAAGCGGAGCTTACGCGATGGACCGGACCGGGCATACATATGACAGTCCGATAACGCCCGATGAGGTCGTGTCTACAGATTGGACTCTTTTCGGGTCCGATCGTGACCCCGTCATACTCACCGCGCGCGATTGGCTTCTTACCCAACTGGATTGTGCTCAGAAATAGGACTAAGCAATGAATATCCAATCATTTCCTATCCCTACTACATCGCCAAACTCCACGAAATTGCGCGGCGGCTGGCTGCTGCTGGGGCGCCTAGTATGGCTGGTGATTGTCGTCATTGCCGTGGGACTCTTTGTAAAAGGAATCCCTCTTCACGCCGACGACCTGCGCGAGCAATACCAGTCTAAGATTGGGGTTTCGCTGATCTCGAATCCATCTAATGAAATCCGGATCTTTCCGTGGCTGCATTATCCTGCCAGTCAAGCAGGCATCCTAGACGGTGATGTTCTCGTTGCCGTGAATGACAAGCCAATCCAACCAAAACATGCAGCACCAGAGGAATTAGTGAAAGAATTGATTCCGGACGGACCTGCCGGAACTCCAATTACATTGACCGCACGAACTGGAAATCATCCTGCGCGCAAATATAAACTTCTTTTTGGTGGAGAAGATCCGGTTGCCCTGGCACAGCTCGGACTTTCCCCAAATTTCCTCGCGAAGTATGCGACCGTGATGGAAGTTATTTTTGCATTGATCTGTCTTGGAATCGCGGGTGTGATTTTCCTTCGCAAGTCAAATGATTGGCTGGCACTCTTGGCTTCGCTTAGCTTTATTCTGCTGCTATTAGGGGTCTCTGAGAACTCCATTCTGGTTTATGTAAACGATCCAGTGTGGCGACCTGCCCTGGATCTGTGGTTTGCTCTCATCCTCTTTAACCTGGTTGTGTTTTTCTGTCTCTTTCCCGATGGACGATTTGCGTCTCGCTGGACGCAAATCGTGCCAGTCCTCGGAGTTTTGTGGATCGTGGCACAATGGCTGGATCCTCGTCTGTATCCTTGGAAAATGCCTTTTCAAAAAGGGTTCGGGATTATTGTCATTTGGTTGAGCATCGGCCTTATTGTTCAGGTTTACCGCTATCGATATCACTCCAATGCAACGCAATGTCAACAGACCAAATGGGTGGTGTTTGGCATGATCGCCGCAACGCTGGGTTTGCTTGGTCTTGCTTACAACACTGCATTCCCTGGTGCAAAGTTACCATCCGGTTTCCCAACGATGCTCTTTGATTTGATCGGCTACCCTCTAATCCAACTCTTCATGCTTTTTCTTCCGCTGACGATTGCAATTGCAATTCTCCGCTATCGATTGTGGGACATTGACATTATTATCAACCGCACGCTGGTGTACATTGCACTCACTGTCAGCGTCATTGGAATTTATGTGATCGTAGTCGGGGCTTTGGGAACAACGATTCAGGGACGTAGTAATTTACTCATATCCGTTTTGGCAACTGGCCTCGTTGCAGTGCTCGTTCAACCATTACGCGACTGGCTGCAACGCGGCGTCAATAGGATGATGTATGGCGAGCGCGATGATCCAGTCACTGTGCTTTCCCAATTGGGTCAGCATTTGGAAGGCACTCTTGCGCCGGACGCGGTGCTCCCTTCATTGGTGGAAACCGTCGCACAAACCCTAAAGTTACCCTACGTTGCCATCGAAACAACGACAGATAGCCACCTTGCATCTCCGCCAATCGTTGCCTACGGCCAGCCTCAGTCTGATGTCATTCGCTTGCCTCTGATTTACCAATCTGAAACGATCGGCCAACTTCTGGTCGCGCCGCGTGCACGAGGGGAAGCACTGAGCCCGATGGATGGTCATCTTTTGGAAAATGTCGCGCATCAAGCCGGCATGGCTGTCCATGCCGTGAGTCTAACGGCGGATTTGCAGCGTTCGCGCCAAAACCTGGTCACAGCGCGTGAAGAGGAACGTCGCCGCCTCCGACGTGACCTGCATGATGGGCTGGGTCCTAACCTCGCCAGTCAGGGACTTAAACTCGCAGCAGTCAAGCGACTCTTGGAAAATGATCCGGCTTCTGCTGTGCCATTACTTGAACAGGTGATGGCACAGAATCAGTCCACGGTGGATGAAGTTCGCCGCTTGGTGTATGGGCTGCGACCACCAGCATTAGATGAATTAGGATTAGTTCCAGCGATTCGCGATTACGTTGCTGGGATGGATGGAAAATCTACTTTGCAGATTGAGATCACCGAACCGACGGGAGGCTCACCTCCCTTATCGGCAGCGGTCGAGGTCGCCGCATATCGAATTGTATTGGAAGCGCTCACCAATGTGATTCGCCATTCCCAGGCCCATTATTGTGCGATCCGGTTCTCACTGCTCCCGAATGGATCAAACAATGTCTTTCAAGTCGAAATCCAGGATGATGGGATTGGCTTGCCACATACGTTGCGCGCCGGTGTC
>DASWEH010000333.1:0-7205 GCA_036394895.1 Anaerolineales bacterium | reverse complement strand
ATGACATGTGAGCCAGTGAATCCTGTCCCACCTGTGACAAAAACGTTCATGCATGTACCAGTTTTTGGAGCAACAGCAGCGTTTCATCCAATTTATCGCGGCGGTCGAGATGCTTCACCAAATAGGCACGCGCATTTGCGCCCATCTGCTTGACCCGCTGCGGATCCTTTGAAAGCTCAAGGATCGTCTTTGCCAGCAATTCGTCATTGGCAGGTTCGACAAACACTCCTCCATTCGATAATTCGATCACCTCACGGATGACGCCATCGATGACCAGCACGGTCGCACGCGCGGCCGCCATATAATCGAAGACCTTGTTTGGGTACGTCGTACGAAACATCGGGACGTTCTGCAGGATCGCTAGACAAACATCCGAAGAGGCGATCACGAATGGCATTTCCTTTTTTGGACAAACGCCTGCAAAGATGACGTTCCCCAACTCCAATCGCTCGGCTTCTGATTGAAGATTGGGACGCTCCTTACCGTCTCCCCAAAAGACAAAACGGATTTGATCTTCATCCTTCAAACGTTTTGCCGCGCAGAGAACCGTATAGATATCATTTGCCTGTCCCAGAGCGCCGGCATATAGGACCACAAATTTATCTTCCAAGCCCAATTTCTTGCGGACCGATAGACCATCCACATTTGGGTTGAACATATCCACGTCTGTTCCATAGGGAATGTATGTGATTTTGTTCGCAGGCACACCTCTTTCCACCATATACTCTTTATAGGCCGGCGAATTGACCAGAATATGCGTTGCCCGCGCGTATAAAAATTTTTCAAGCCAGCGCGCCAGCGCGATCACAACAGGATTCTTAATCACGCCCATGCTCACTCCGAACTCGGGCCACAGATCGCGCACTTCCAGCAAAAAAGGCTTGTTCCGCAGGAACGCGACAAACCAGGCGGAGACTGCCTGGAAGATCTGGGGCGTTGTCCCCATAATCAGGTCAGCATCTTTTACGCTCAAGGCCGTCCATACAGAGCTGAACATGAAACTGAAAAATGAAACGATCCGCCAAAAATAGCTGCGATGCAAAGCAGGATAAATATAGGAGCGCAGGACACGCACCCCATCGATCACCTGCTCCGTGAACAAGCCGTGACGCTCCATTGTCCGTTGACCTGTTTGATAATTTAGGTCACTGGCAACAATCACCAGCTCATGTCCGTGGGCAAGCAAATATTGCGCCATTTCGAAATGGCGCGTGTGCCCGGGCTCGTCGGGCGAGACAAAAGCTTGGTTAAGTAAAAGGATTTTCATCGACGGAAGACACTCGATCCCCGTCATTATATTATGATTTGCGTATCCCCCGTAACAATATCTATTCAACGTAATCGATAAAGTGGTTTGTCACAATGTTTGCCACAAAGATCACAGGAAAAGCAGAAGAAAAGCTCAGTGTTCTCTGCGGTTTTGTAATTCCTGACTCAAATATGGGATCGTTAGAGCAGACAGGAATGCAGCTAACCCAAAGGACAGAGCAGGAATCAACCAGCGCATATTTACCAATAGATGCTGGTGAAGCAAAATACTTTCCTTGCGGATCTGCGCCACAATGAGCGGAGGAAGATGATCGATACTGAACCACATGGCACCCATAGAAACTGAAAAGACGATGGCGAGAACAAGGTCATTCCACGTGAGTTGAAAAGGACGCGGCGTGGGAATCGTTTTTATATGTGCCATCACATTCGCGGTGATGTTACGTGGCATAGGCACTACCGGATAAGTGTGAAGAGCATCTTCGATCACAGTATTCTGTTGTTCTGGAGTTAAGGGATTGTCCATGAGGCCTCCTGATACGCTTCCAGCGCACGGCGCAATTGTTCTTTGGCACGGAAGAGACCGGTTTTTACTGTACCCAAGGGAAGGTTAAGCATACCGGCGATCTCTTCATAAGCAAGTTCATTCTGATAACGCAATGAGATGAGCAGGCGATAATTTTCATCGAGGTTTTCAATGGCATTGTGTAAATGCGAGCGCAGCTCGCGGGACTCGAATCCACGGGCGGGATTATCAAAGGTGAGGTCTGTTTCCGGAATTTCAGAGATCACATCATCACCCAGATCGATAAGGCTGCGGCGCAGGTTGGGAAGACGGTTATAGCAAAGATTCGTGGCAATGCGATATAGCCAGGTGCGGAACTGCGACTGCCCGCGAAAGTTGGGAAGAGCCGTCCAGGCGCGGACAAAGGTTTCTTGCGTGAGATCAAGCGCTTCGTCCTCATCCTTGAGGAGGCGCAAGGCAAGGTTGTAGATGTAACGTTGATGTTCCTCCACCAGAGCGGCAAAGGCATCAGAATCACCTTTTTGGGCACGCCGGATAAAGGCTTGTTCATTGTCCACGCAAGGCTTCCTTCAAAGGGTTAGACAGGGAAACAGGAGGAAAGTTTCAGCCAATATTCGTCATTGCGAGGAGGAGCGAAGCGACGACGAAGCAATCCCTACTTAACCAGCAGATTGCTTCGGGCTGGGTTTCGATACGGGCGAGAAAAGCACTCGTCCTACTCAACCATCAGCCCTCGCAATGACGGAACGAATTTTGAAACTTTTTCACAAATTCTCTGTCAAACGAAGTGACAACATCCTACCGCATGAGGCGGTACTCTGTAAACAAGGAAAACCAAAATGAAAAGACCCATCATTATCACCTTTTTAGTTGCGGCGCTATTGCTTGTGCTGGGGGGAATAGGCGCAGTCATCTTCTTCACCGTACGCGGCGGGAATTTCTTCAAGGAAGGTAACCAATCATTTGCCACGCTCGAGGAAAGCAAGACTGTCAAAGTGGACTCGGAAAGCGCAGTCACGCTGAAAGTGATTGACGATGCAGGCGGCGTCAGCATCGTAGGCGCAGATGTGAAGGCAATTCAGATCAAAGTAGTTAAGACTGCTCATGCCCCTACACAAGCTCGAGCAGAAGAAGAAGTGAAAAATATCAAATACGACGTTGATCAGGTTGGCAATACTGTCACAATTAAATATGATCTTCCGAATACAACCGTCTTTGATATGAATTTGAATCTAGTGGACTTCGTTGTCACAGTCCCAAATGAAACAACAGTGGACGTAGACGACAATCTTGGCGAGGTAAGCGTTGCCGGTATCAAAGGAAACGCGGTCATTGCCAATGATTTTGGCAGCGTGACGGTTGAGAATATCGAGGGCGGACTATCTATTTCAAACAATAATGGTGAGGTGAATGCCACGTCCATCCAGGCAGGCAGTGAAGATATCGACCTGAACTCAGAGTTCGGTAGTATTACCCTCAAAAATGTCGATGGCAACGATATCATACTGAATTCAAATAGCGGTACGATCACACTTAGGGAAGTGCGCGCCACAGGCGATATCACCACCAAGACCGACTTCGGCAATACTGCATTCGAAAACGGCTCGTGCAGTTCTCTCAGCATTGAAACCAACAACGGTGCAGTGTCTCTAACAAAGGTGAGAGTAAGCAAGGAAATCAAGGTAGAGGACGAATTCGGCGAGATCGAACTAGGGCAGGCCTTCGCCGCGTCCTATGATCTGCACACCAACGGCGGTTCGATTACAGTGGATGCCGCAAAAGGCAAACTCAAAGCGCATACGGAATTTGGCGGCATCAAAATCGGAAATGCTCAAGCTGTCATGCTGGACCTCAAAACGAATAACGGTACCGTGGATTTCAGTGGCTCACTGGATGCAGGTCCGCACGTGGTCAATTCTGAATTCGGAGAAATTAGCCTGACGCTGCCCATCGACTCGAAATTAAGCGTGGATCTCAAAACCGAATTCGGTACTATCAAATCCGACCTGCCCATCACGGTCACGTTGAATGGAACTTCCAACTCAAATGGCGATCAGATTGTTGGAAGCATCAACGGCGGAGGCGAGCAACTCACCGTGCAAACCAATAGCGGAAGTGTGAACATCAACGCAGGCCAATAATCGTCTCGTAAAACAGTCAGATAACAGGCATGGAGGAGGCTGATACAATAAAGCCAACTCCATGTTTGTTTTAGAGAGGAAAAATGGCTGATCTGGTCCCGTGTCTGAGCATCGTAAGCATACTTATCGTCATTTTCGGCTTTATCGCTTTGATGCGCTACATTAATTACAGGGAAACTCTGGCGCTCGCGGAAAAGGGATTGACCCGCCCCGAGCGCCTTGAGGCGAAAAATGGCAAGGGATTTCTACGCTGGGGGATACTCGTCACCGCCCTTGGGATCGCCCTCTCTTTGGGACTATATTTTGTCGGCTTTGACTCCGCTGAAAATTACCCGTTCCATCTCGGACCCTGGATGCTGGGAGGCTTCGTCCCACTTTTTCTCGGCTTAGGATTAATTCTTTCTCATTTTCTCACTCAAAAAGAGTAAGGTTTTCTTTACAGCTGTGAAAGGATTAAGCCTGAGAGTCTTTGAGAGTTTCTTCACATAGAATTAGCCTTGAAGAAAGGAAATTATCTATGGAAATTCCAAGACACTGGAGACTTAAAAAACAACGCTATGGGCTAGTTGGCGAAGTCTGCCTCATTGCGATTACAAGATTTTTCCTCCACGCGATGTGTGCCCGAACTGTGGCGATGAAGCCAAAGAACTTTATACCTTCAGCGGCAAGGGTGAAGTGTATTCCTATACAACCATTTATGAAGCCCCCAGCGGATACGATAGCAACGCGCCCTACACGGTAGCGCTCGTAAAACTGGATGAAGGTCCCATGATCACCGCACAATTGACCGATGTAGATAACGACGCCGTAGAAATCGGCATGCCCGTCGAAATGGTTACCCGCAAGATGAGAAATGATGGAGATGAGCGGGGATTGATCGTATACGGGTATAAATTTCGCCCCGCCTGGAATATGCCCCAGGATTAGGATTTCCTGATCCTGCATCCTGATCGAGGATCGCAAGCAAATTCAAGCGAATTTCAACTTTTATTTCGCGATTCTTGTTGATAGTTACACGTTCGACCAAAGTATCTACCGTCTGTTTTTTGAGTAAGAATACCTGATGTCGCTCCTCATTATTCTGGGGAGCGGCATTTTTTAGTTCATCAATACCTACCCGTAAATCTGCCAGATATTCACCGAATTTTGCCTCCCAATCATTAAGAGCATTTATGTTGATTGCCTGACCCAAGGGCGATAGTTCGCGCTTAAGGCTTATCTCCTGCATGGTCCTTTCGGTGCCTACAGGATGTAGATCTTGGTTCTTATCTGCCTCAGGAGGGTATATCGATTTTCGTTCCACGATGTGATCTATGGCGCGCCGCTGTCCACGCCGATGCCATCTGAGACAGCCACTATTACGAGAACGCCGACGTTAGGGCCAACCTCCACTTCAACGTTGATTCCCACCTACACGTCAACCTCTACACCGACCAACACGCCGTCTGCTACGGCTACGTCTTCGCAAACTCCGACAAATAAACCGCCTCCGACACCAACAAATACACCGTCTCCAACTCCAACGCGTTTGCCTCCTGAAATTATTGCGCAGATCGCATGCGATGTTTGGGGTAGTGCAGGCTGGTGTAGAGGGAATGAGTCTCTCGATTTGATCGCCAGTGATCCACAAGGATTTGATGTGACGATCAGTGACGATATAAACGCTGCTCGATTTTCCTGCAGGAGTTCGTGCAGTGTGCCTTTGCCGGAAGGAGTTGGAAATGTAAGTTATGTAGCGACTTCCACCAGCGGTAGAACAGTCAGAGGGTTATCTGCATGGCAAAGAGATAGCACGCCGCCAACTCTCAATGTTTTTGTTCCCTCCATTGATGGAAAGAATGGATAGTATGTCTCGGAGGTTGATGTCGCTGCAAACGCTTCGGATGCGATCTCTGGACTCTTTTCAGTTGCGGGAAGCATAGATGACGGCGCGACTTGGAATTCATTTCCAATCCATATCAGTGATGGAGTCCATTCAATTGCTGTATATGCTCGTGAGATTGCTGGGAATGAGGTGAAAGAAAACAGAGTTATCCGTGTAGATACGACACCACTCTTGTCTCAATTCACATCCGACTCGAATGGGGATGTGGTGCAGGGGAGAGTACAACTAAGTGGTAGGTTGGAGGATGCAACATCAGGCGCAGCCAATAGCGAAATTTCTTTGGACGGTGGGATGACCTGGCAAGTAGTGTCGATGGCAACCCACGATACTTGGTCTTTTGTATGGAATTCTAGCGAAGTCTTGAACGGGCCGTATTCACTGCAAATACGCGGAATAGGATCAGGCTGGCAATATTGGCTGTGTCTTCACCCGAAGTTTCTTCTGAGCCCATTCAGCCGACACGCTCATTACATTTTTGGCAATTGCTTGGATTATTAGGCTTGTTTCTAGCAATTGCTTCATCAAGCATAGTTGATCCCCGCCCTGCGGCAATAAACCGGTTGAAGGAAAGTATTCAACTTCTGTCCGAACAAAACATCAGGAATACCTCGAACATTGATGAGTAAATTAAAAGGATTTTGAAAATGGAAATAATTCTTGCTATCGTAGTAGTCTGCGCAGTGATTTTCTTTGGAATGTTGATTAGCATTGGAAATGACCGTCAGCGAAGGCAATTGATGAATTACGGGAACAAACTGAACTATGGGCTATACAGGACCTAAGAATTAAACGCGAAAGATTGGCGCGTGACGTGCGGGTAGATGATCCTATCGCGTGGTTGAGTCAACTTCTTGGCAAAGTATGTAATTTCGAAGGAAGCCTTCAAGTTGTTGAAGCGTTTGATGAGCCCCGTGCATTGGTCTGCGTATCCATAAGCGGCGTCGAAAAAATAATTTTTGCACCTACCTCCCCAGTCTCAATTCACAGAATGATGAGCAAAAAACGCAGTCGCATATCACAATATGTGGATCGAAACCCTTTGTTCGCCTTACCTCGTAATGTCTCCATCCATGAAATTTCTGTATTAAATGGTGGTATTTTGTTTGATCTCGAATTGCCATTAGTATAGAAACGTTTGACTGGACAGGAAGCGGGTCAAATGGAACGAATATGGGTTTATCGCATTACTTGATTTATCAAAAATTTTAGGACACAGACTGCTTTTCCAGCAATTTAATCTTTATAATCGCTTTACACTCGCTTTATTGAACAATCCTATTCGTGGAATGACCTCAACAAATCATCGCGTTGTTGAGATGTGAGACTGTCTTCGCGCAATTGACCTGTCAATTGAGCAGGACTGAAGTCGTTCCAGCATATCGGC
>DASWEH010000332.1:0-5888 GCA_036394895.1 Anaerolineales bacterium | reverse complement strand
ACCTTCGACCAGGATTTTCTAGCCAACCCGGATATCCCTTTTAGCTGGCGCCTGGATAAAAGGCTGGCCGGTACGGGCGCGTTGGGCGACCTGGGTTCGCATACCATTGGCTTTGCCCATTTTCTGGTCGGCGAAATTGTCGAAGTTTGTGGTCTCAATGCCACGAAGATCAAGGAGCGGGTACTTTCCTCCGGCGGTTCAGGCTATGCCGCTACTGTCCAAAACGGCGCTGAAAAACGGAGGGTCGAAAATGAAGATATTATGGAATTCCTGGTCCGCTTTGAGGGTGGTGCCATCGGTGCCATCGGAACCAGTCGTATCGGCACGGGACGCAAATTGGGGCTAACTTATGAAATTCAAGGCACAAAAGGCAGTTTATTTTATACCCAGGAACGGATGAACGAAATCAATTTATATCGCCACACAGACCCTGACCGGGAGAAGGGCTATAAGACTGTGTACATTGGGCCTGAGCATCCCGGCTACGGGGCTTTCTTCGGTTTGGCAGGCATCGGGCTGGGGTACAACGACCAGAAGATAATCGAGGCGCATGACCTGATTACAGCCGTAGCGTTGGGACAGCCGGTTCAACCGGATGTCCGTTTTGCGTATGGCGTAAACAAAGTCATTGACGCGGTGGACATTTCGTGCCGGGAGCGCCGCTGGGTGAGCGTGAGCGAATTTGACACAGAGGTTGACAATGCGAATCGGATTGACCACAGATAGTTTGAGTCAGCTTACATTTGATGAACTACTGGAGACCGCCGCCAATTTGGGGATCCAGACTCTTGAGTTTGGTTGCGGCGGCTGGTCTTCCGCGCCGCACGTGAACCTA
Organism: Anaerolineales bacterium; assembly: GCA_036394895.1. Classification (GTDB taxonomy): domain Bacteria; phylum Chloroflexota; class Anaerolineae; order Anaerolineales; family Villigracilaceae; genus Defluviilinea. The sequence continues at coordinate 5,053 of DASWEH010000332.1, read as the reverse complement.
GATGTGCTCCTTGAAGACCAAGCGGAAAGGGCGAACTTTGTCGCGAAGATCCGCGCCCATGGGCTGGAGATCAGCGCGCTGAATTGCTCAGGAAACCAACTGGCACCTGGGGAGCGTGGGAACTCCAATGATCAGGTTGTGCGCGGCACGCTGAAACTGGCTGGGTTGCTCGGCGTCCAGCGCGTTGTGATGATGTCTGGCTTGCCTGGCGGCCCCGGCGATCAAAATCCAAACTGGATCACAACCGCCTGGCCCCCCGAAGTGCATGAAATTTTACGCTATCAGTGGGAGGATGTGGCCTTGCCTTACTGGCGAGACCTTGCAAAACAAGCCCGCGCGAACGGCGTCGAAAAGATTTGCATCGAGCAACATGCCCATCAATTAGTGTATAACACGGAGACCGCGCTTAAACTTCGCAATGCCATCGGTGAACTGGTGGGAGTTAATTTTGACCCCAGTCATGCCCTGTGGATGGGAGGCGATCCGTTGCGCGCCATTCGCCAACTGCAGGGCGCGATCTATCATGTCCATGCCAAGGATACGCGGATTGACCCCCAAAACCGCGAGATCAACACCCTGCTGGAAACGAAACCGAATGACCGGGTCGCTGAACGTGCCTGGAATTATGTGACGCTGGGCTACGGTCATTCTGAAATCTGGTGGCGTGATTTTGTCATTCAGTTAAGGCAGAACGGTTACGACGATGTGTTGAGCATCGAACATGAAGATTATAGTCTCCCCCCCATTGTGGGCGTGCGAAGATCGGTGGAACTGTTAAAGAATGTGATCTGAGAAAACCGTCAGACTGGAATACGCATCCGCGTCTCCAATTTTGACGCGGCTGCGGGATGCCCTGCACTATCACTGATTAAAAGACTGGAGAAAGAAAATGAAAATCGTGAAAAACTACATCAATGGACAATGGCGCGAGGACAGCGCCGCTGAATATATGGACGTGGTCAACCCAGCGACACAGGAAGTCCTCGCCCGCACCCCGCTTTCCTCCGCCAGCATTGTGGACGAGGCCGCGCGGGCGGCGGCAACGGCATTTCCTGGGTGGCGTAACACGCCGCCAGGGGATCGCATCCAGCCTCTCTTCAAACTCAAAATGCTCATGGAAAAGCATCTCGATGAACTCGCCCGGACGATTACACTTGAAAACGGCAAAATTTACAGCGAATCCGTCGGTGAACTCCGCCGCGCCATCGAGAACGTCGAAGTGGCGTGCGGCGTTCCCACCATGATGTTAGGCGATATTCTCGAGGATGTCGCCAGCAGCGTGGATGAATACATGATCCGCCAGCCGGTTGGCGTTGTCGCGACGATTGCCCCCTTCAACTTCCCTGGCATGATTCCCTTCTGGTATCTCCCGTATGCACTGGCGTGCGGCAACACCTACCTCGTTAAACCCTCCGAACGTGTGCCGCTCACCATGCAAAGGGTATTTGAACTCATCGAGCAATGTGGGTTCCCTTCCGGTGTGGTGAACATGGTTCAGGGCGGGGTCGAGGCCGTCAACGCGATTCTTGATCACCCAATCATCCGGGGAGTGACGTTCGTAGGTTCCACTAATACCGCCAAACATGTCTACAGCCGCGCGTCTCTGAATGGGAAACGAGTGCAAGCGCAAGGCGGAGCGAAAAACCCGACCATCATCCTGCCCGATGCAGACATGGATATGACGACCAAGATCGTGGCTGACAGCGCCTTCGGCTGTGCAGGACAACGCTGTTTAGCCACTTCGCTCGTGTTCACGGTTGGCAAGGCCGAAGAAACGTTCACCCGCGCGATTGCCGAAGCCGCCCTGACCCGCGTGACCGGGTTCGGGTTGGATGATGGCGTACAGATGGGGCCGGTAATCAGCCACCCCTCGAAATCCCGGATCGAATCCTGGATTGGGAAGGGGATTGCCGAAGGAGCTGAGGTCATCGTAGACGGGCGTGGCAAATCTGTCAAAGGCTATGAGGGTGGCAGCTTCGTCCATCCGACCGTCTTGAGCGGGCTGCATCCCCAGGGCGAGGTTATCAAGACCGAAATTTTTGGTCCGGTTTTAGGAATGGTACATCTAAACACCGTGGAAGAAGCCATCGAATTGGTCAACAGCGGGCAATATGGCAACATGGCCTGTTTGTTTACGGGAAGTGGCGCGGCGGCACGCAAGTTCCGCCACGATGCGGATGCCGGGAATATCGGCATCAACATCGGGGTGGCTGCGCCGATGGCTTACTTCCCTTTTAGTGGGTGGAAAGACAGCTTTTTTGGTACCCTGCATGGGCAGGGCAAGCATGCGGTGGGGTTCTTCACACAGACGAAAGTCATTGTCGAACGCTGGCCGAAGGATTGGAGCAGGCAGTTCTAATATTTATCTCTTCATTCACAAAGAAAGCGCGGCACGAACTCGTGCGTATTTGAGAATGTTGGGGTTTTGAAACAAATCATGGCGAAGATGGATGATTGAAGTTGGTAAAGTACATCGTGCCATGGCGACCTTTGGGTTATGGCAAGATGAAGAAGACTTGGACGATTTAGAGACTCAAATTATAAAAAATCGACAACGCGGTTGATTCCGCCCACATGCTGGCTCATCAAAATTTTGGACTCCAATTATTTCACCGCAATCCTGCCATATTAATGGATCCGCCAAAAATTTGGAAAAAAAAACAACTTGATGTTTTATCATCAAGTTGTTTTGACCTGCGGTCCCGACGGGCGCCGAACCCGCAATCTGAAATGTGTCTTCTGGTTGCATCGGATGAATGTTATATAAGATTTTGCAACTGGTGGTAAAAAGACCTGAAAAACAACCTTTCTTTCACTTATTGAGCACGAGAAATATGTCCGATTGTGTGTATCCCTGCCCGTGTGGATATTATGTTGATACGCAAAAACCATGCACTTGCGCGCCTGCACTTGTTACAAAATATCAGAAGTGGATTTCGGGTCCATTGCTCGATAGAATCGATATTCGCATCGAAGTTCCACGCGTGGATTATGAATAGTTGAGTGGAGATCGGATTGGCAAATCCAGTGAATCAATTCGTGTGCGAGTGCAAGCCGCGAGAAACATACAGCGCGAACGATTTGGAGTCCGAAGTCTCGCGACTTCGGAAAAGCAAAGTCTGGAGACTTTGCACTCCATTGTTTGCAACGCCGATAATCGTGTGGGAGAGATCCAGCAGTTTTGCAAATTGCAGGATGAAGGTCAAAGGCTGATGCGGGCAGCGACATCGTGCTGTGCATGACACAGCTCAATTTGTCGGCGCGGGCGTATGCACAGCACAATGTCATCACACGCGAAGTGTGAAGCTGGCATGTACGATAGCAGACTTGGCAGGGAGTGATGAGATTCAATCCGCACATCTGGCAGAGGCGCTGCATTATAGGCCGAAGTTGATGATGGCATAGCTGACAGCAAGTTGATGTTTCGTGTGAGTCGCTCACGTTGGAGATTTGAGTTTTACCATTGAAGGCGTAACTACATAGTATATTTGACGACCAATTCAAATTGATAAAGGTGGGCTGTGGATTGAGCAGTACAGGTAAGAGTTAGAAAAGGCGCTCACAAGTGCTTTTTTAATTCACGCAAAACGAAAAATAAAATTCCCGACCGGTCGGGATTAGGCACTCATGACACGGGAGACCTTCTCATGATAGAGTGGATGTATCTGACAAAAACGTGAAACGCATCTCTCGCATCACAGGAGAAGATCGTGTGGACATTGTCATCCATAAAGTTTCTTCAAAGGAGGTCGCAAATGACAACGTACAACCAGAAGGCTGAAGATGGGATTAATTGGGTTCAAATACTTATCGTGGCTGTTGCAGCCAATCTGTTAGGTGGCTTGATCTTCACCCTGACCGAGGGTCTTGTGCCATCATGGGTTGTTTATCCAATCCTGCTGATCATTGGTCTGTGGATGCTGCGCAGACGCGCCATCACTGGGGCATTGTTCCTCCTGGGATCGGCCGCCCTCTTTCTGCTGGTCCATTTGCCATTCACGCTATTAGCCGGATTTATGGCCCATCCCTGCCCCGACTGCTCTCCAACGCTCCTGTGGGGAACCCTGTTCATAGTTCCTCTCCTCACTGCTTTTGTGGCCATCATGGTATGGCGGCAAGCACGCCGCAAAGAAGGCAAAGCCGCCTGAAACAAAGGCTGATTGTCCGTTGCCCATCGCAAATGATTCATCAGATATGGAGATTGATCATGTCCACTTCTACAACCATACAACAATCTACCTTTCCATCTGTCCTGAGGCGACTGGTGGCCCGCCATCCGGTGGCGACCTTCCTAATCATGGCCTTTACGGTTTCGATTACCATCGCGTTTGTGCGGCTGCGAACAAATGGTGACATCGACCAATCGCCGTCATATCAGTACCTTGTAGGATTCCTCGAACATCTTTTCAGTGTAGCGTTACCGGCCTTCCTTGTTGTGGCGGCCATACACGGCAAGGCCGGCGTGCGCGATCTGGCGCGCCGGAGTCTGAGATGGCGGGTCGGCGCCCGCTGGTACCTCATCGCGCTGTTCGGATTACCTATCACGTCGGTACTGTGCGCCAGCGTGATCTATGGTGTTGCGCCGCTGAATGCGTTCGTGGACAATTGGCAGTTACTGTTCACCCTGATATTGCCAAGTCTCTTGATCCGTATCGTATTCCTCAATACTATTGAAGAGATTGGCTGGCTGGGGTTTTTGCAGGCGAGGCTCCAGGATCAGTACGGACCATGGAAGGCATGTCTGCTCGTCGAAATTCCTTTTGCCTTGTGGCATCTGCCGGGATTGCTAGGTGACACCGGTGGGCAGATTTCCCTCGCCCTCATATTGACGGGCGTTTTTGCGATATTTCAACTGTGCGGACGGTTCGTCAATATGTGGCTATACAATAACACCAATCGCAGCGTGCTGCTGGCGGGTATGTTCCACGCCACCTATAATACAACGATCAACACGTATGCGGGTGAGTTCATCCCTGTGCCGGCCCAGCCTTGGTTCTTCATCGTCAGCGGCGTAGTCGTTGTGGCTGCCGTGCTGATCGTCAGCTTCACCAGG
>DASWEH010000331.1:0-2620 GCA_036394895.1 Anaerolineales bacterium | reverse complement strand
CGCCTGCGGGATATTCTTGATGCTCCCACTGCGAATCTCGCTTGTATCATTGTTGAAGCCGGTGGGCAGACGGGCAGGATGTTCACCTCGCCTGATTGCCAGTTTCAGCGGGTAACCAGCGAGTTCAATTCCCATCTGACGGTGCACCATGATCAGATGCGTGCGAGGAGTATAAAACTCCATACTGTCCTACACGGGCAACCCATATATCTCACTTATCTCAGCCATCTTTCTGAGTATCAAGATCCAGAATACTTTAATCGTCATCTTTTGCGCTGGCAACCTGAAACCATCCTCAATTTTCCGCAGGGAATTGGCGTTTTACCTTTTATTTTGGTGGGCTCGGCTCAATTAATGGTTGAAACCATGATCGCAATGCGTGAACATCAACTTGTGGTTTGGTCGCAGCATGGCGTGATGGCCAGGTCGGACGATTCGATTTTCCGTGCCCTGGATTTGATCGAATACGCGGAAACGGCGGCTCACTACGAATTCTTGAACCTAATCGGCGGCGATTTGAGTGAGGGACTTCGCCCGGATCACTTGCGCGCGGTTAGTAGCTCGTGGAATATTAGGCAAAACATCTTTTAATTGCGGATAGGCAATATTATAAGTATTTTTCTAAACGCTCAAACTGCCGTCCTCGGCGGGATTTTAAAGGTTAATTTGCGCTAGAAACTGGGTACAGAGCAAAATATACCTATTTTGCTTGTCAGAGAGCGGATTTGAGTCTATACTACGTCCAATCTTTTTACCAAAGGAGAGCAGCCATGGCAACCGTTCGAGATATGATCCGCAGGAAGGGGACCGAAGTCTTTACGATTGCACCGGAGGCGACTGTTTTTGACGCCCTGAATCTGATGGCAAAGCACAATATTGGGGCATTGCTCGTGATGACCGGAGATGAAATCAAGGGAATTGTGTCAGAGCGAGACTGCATCCGTAAGGTGGATGTGATGGGGAGGAATGCAAAGGATACAAAGATCAGTGAGATCATGACCAGCAATGTGATTACAGTAGAAGCCAATCAGCCTTTGGAAGAATGTATGTCGTTGATGATCGATAAGAATATTCGTCACTTGCCAGTTTGTGAAGGCAAAGAGTTGTTAGGGGTGGTTTCGGTGAGAGACGTGCTTAAAGAGGTGATCGAGGTCCAGCAGATGATGCTCTCCCAGTTAGAACGTTACATCACAGGCGGCGGACGATGACCCCGTTCGCCTCAACGAATTCAAAACAAGCGAACGGGGTGACCCCGTTCGCCTCAATTTTTTCCACCAAGGAGCGAGTGGGATGATCTTGCCCGAGTGGACGATCTCTGAACTTCAAGAAAAGATGGAATCTGGCGAGTTGACAGCCCGTCGACTCGCCGAGTTGTATCTGGAGCGCGTTTCAGAGGTGGACAAGAACGGTCCATATATCAATTCTGTGATCGAGTTAAATCCGGATGCGTTGGAAATTGCAGATGAACTTGATGCAGAACGCAAAGCTGGAAAATCGCGCGGCGCGCTGCATGGGGTTCCCATTTTGATTAAGGACAATATTGATACCCATGACCGAATGCAAACCACAGCGGGTTCTCTTGCACTGGAAGGTCATATTGCGGAAAAAGACGCGTTCATTGTGAAGCAATTGCGCAAAGCAGGAGCGTTGATTTTAGGAAAGACCAATTTGAGCGAGTGGGCAAACTTTCGCGGGAAACGGTCGGTGAGCGGATGGTCGTCGCGCGGTGGGTTGACGCGCAATCCCTACGCATTGGATCGTTCCGCGTGCGGCTCATCCTCAGGATCTGGCGCGGCGCTCGCGGCAAATCTATGCGCGGCGGCTGTTGGTACAGAGACGGATGGCTCGATCATTTGTCCCTCGCAGACCAATGGAATTGTTGGCATCAAACCAACGTTAGGTTTGCTGAGTCGCAGCGGGATCATTCCCATCGCGCATAGTCAGGATACGCCAGGTCCGATGGCGCGCACGGTTTCCGACGCCGCGATCCTGCTTGGGGCGATGACTGGAGCCGATCCGCAGGATTCAGCCACAAAGGGGAACAGGAAGCGCAGCGTTTCCAATTACACAAAGTTTTTGGATCGAGATGGACTCAAAGACGCGCGCATCGGCGTTGCCAGAAATATGGTTGGCACGAATCCACGAGTCATCAAGATTTTTGAACACTGCATCGAGGTGATGAAACATTTGGGCGCGGTGATCATTGACCCCGCAGATGTGCCAAACTTCGACAAATTCGGAAAAACCGAAAGGGAAGTTTTGCACTTTGAATTCAAAGCGGACTTGAATAAATATCTCAAGTCGCTGGACGGGACAGCCTATGTTCATTCACTGGAAGAGGTCATCAAATTCAATGAAGAGAACAGTCATAAGGTGATGCCTTATTTTGGGCAGGAGCACATGATTAGCGCACAGGAAAAGGAGTCGTTGCGCGATAAAAAGTACCGTGAGGCGCTGGCGAGGAATTTGCGCCTCACACGCAAGGAGGGGATCGACGCCGCGCTGCGAAAACACAAACTCGATGCCCTGATTGTGCCTTCGGGTGGACCTGCATGGCTGATCGATCTCGTCGATGGTGATTCGAACAATTGGGACATGGAAAGCACTTCACCCGCCGCCG
>DASWEH010000330.1:0-4438 GCA_036394895.1 Anaerolineales bacterium | reverse complement strand
GAGTCATCTTCTCTATGATCCGCGCGTGCTCGATATCGGCGAATATCTAAAAAAGCCAGATCACAACGTCGCACGCGGACAGAGCGCACAATTTAACGTTGCCCCTGAATACAAAGGCACAATGCGCCGTTGCGAAAACTGTCATGACGCAAACAAGGGTCATGCCGATTGGCTTCCATATATTCAGACACACATGGCGGCCGTCGCCTGCGAAACCTGTCACATCCCGCAGATGTACGCGCCTGCCATCCAATCCTACGATTGGACCGTGCTGACCCCCGAAAAGCAACCCGTCAAAGTCTATCGCGGCGTAGAGGGTGACCCGAACGCGATTACATCATTGGTCACAGGCTACAAACCCGTCTTGTTGAATCGAACCAACATCGATGGGCAGCAACTACTGGCACCGTACAACCTGATCACGACCTACTATTGGGTCTATGAGGATGCCAATGGGAATAAGCGTCCTGTTCGGCTCTTTGACCTGGAAACTGTGTATTTCGAAAATGGTGTCTACGCATCTGACATCCTCCCTGCGTTTGATGCAAACCATGACGGAACACTTTCCAAAGCTGAACTCGTCATCGACTCTGCTGCAAAAGAAGAAGCTGTCAAATCCAAACTTGAATCACTCGGACTGCATAATCCGCGCATCGAAGGTTTGACGCAGCCGTACAGTATCAATCACAACGTGACGCGCGGCGAGAACGCGGTCAATGACTGCAAGGTTTGTCATGATGACGCCTCGCGTGTTTCACAACCGATCAGGCTGGCGAATTATTCTCCAAACGGCGTACTGCCTATCTTTGACACGGCAAACAATGTCAATGCATCTGGGCAAATTGAAAAAGGTTCTGATGGCGCAGTCTACTATAACCCCGTCCCTGCCAATGACAAAATGTATGTCTTTGGCTCCAGCCGTATCAACTGGATCGATTGGCTCGGCGCGCTTCTGTTCACTGGGAGCTTGCTAGGGGTCGTCGGACATGGGACACTGAGATTTGTCTTGTCGCGGAAGCAGGCTCATGGTCCGAAACGAACCGAGCGGATTTACATGTATGAGTCCTATCGCCGCTTCTGGCACTGGCTGCAGACGGTGTCCATCGTCATCCTCTTGTTCACAGGCTTGATCATCCACAGACCCGAACTATTCGGCGCGTTCTCATTCCGCGGCGTTGTGACGGTTCATAATGTGATCGCGGTCATTCTCGTGGTGAATGCCTTGCTTTCAGTGTTCTATCACATCGCAACCGAACGCATGCAGGAATATATTCCGCGCCCGTATGGCTTCTTCGACGACGCGATCGTTCAGACAAAGTATTACATCTCAGGCATTTTCAAAGGGGAAGGACATCCGTTTGAAAAGCGACCTGATAGCCGCATGAACCCAATCCAGAAGGCAACTTACTTCGGTATTTTGATCGTGTTGCTGCCACTACAAATGCTGACCGGCGCCCTGATGTGGAGTGTCCAGAAATTCCCCGCGGTCGCAAACTGGTTTGGTGGACTATCCTTCCTGGCTCCCCTCCACTCGCTGATCGCCTGGACGTTTGCAACCTTCATTATTGTCCACGTTTACATGACAACAACGGGCGCGACTCCCCTCGAAGCTACACGTGCCATGATCACTGGTTATGAAGAAGTGGAAGTGCATGAGGAAAAGGCAGAGTCAAGTAAGAAGGATGAAGTCAAAAGTAAAAAGTAAATTCCTTGCGCTGAGCGGAGGGATAATAATCCCGTAGACGAAGCGCAAGCTACAAAGACGCTTCGACTTCGCTGCGCTCAGCGCGATCATGGAGAACCAATATGACAACTGCTCCTATTACAAAGAAAAGTATCTTCAATCGCCCTGAAAGACCCTATGTCAATCCATATTTCGGAGGAATGGTGCTTGGAATCATTCTATTCCTTGCGCTCTTCCTGACAGGCAACGGACTAGGCTCTTCAGGTGGCACGACTCGCCTGGTTGCGTTCATTGAAGATCAGATCAACCCCGCGCACGTGGACAGAACTCCGTACTTGCTCAAGATGGCAGGCGGCGACAAGAATCCGCTCGATGACTGGATCATCCCTGTGTTCTTTGGCGCGTTGCTAGGCGGCTTTACCTCAGGCACGTTCTTTGGAAGGACCAAACTCGAAACCACCAAAGGACCCAATGTTTCCAATCGCACGCGCTGGCTGATGTCCTTCCTGGGCGGCACGATCTTCCTGTACGGAGCGCGTATGGCGCGTGGCTGTACCTCAGGTCAGGCACTGACGGGTGGCGCGACACTCGCGGCCGGTTCGTGGGTGATCATGTTTGCCATTTTTGGCGGCGCGTATGCATTGGCATATTTCGTGCGCAAGTTGTGGAATTAGGAGGACAAAATGAACTTTCCTCTCCAGGATTTTATTGCAACCAGTGCTTCGCATCCGTGGACGTATGTGCTCTTCGCTTTGATCGGCTTTGCCTTTGGCTTCACACTCGAAATGTCAGGTTTCGGCGATTCGCGAAAACTCGCCGCTCAGTTCTACCTCACAGATCTGACGGTCCTCAAGGTGATGTTCACCGCGATCGTCACCGCGATGGTGCTCATGTTTGGAGCAGCGGGTCTTGGCATACTCAACTTTAACCAAGTCTGGGTCAACCCCACATACCTGTCCTCCGGAATTCTCGGCGGACTCATCATGGGTGTGGGCTTCATCGTCGGCGGGTTCTGCCCGACTACATCCTTGGCAGCCGCCTCTACTGGCAAAGTGGATGGCATGTTCTTTGTATTCGGCGGTTTCTTTGGCGCATTCCTCTTTAGCGAAACCGAAAAGTATTTTGACAACTGGTACACCAACGCCGGTTACTACGGTCGCCTAACTCTCGATCAGGTTTTCCACTTGCCGGTTGGCGTTGTTGTCCTTCTGGTAGTTTTGATGGCGCTCTTCATGTTTTGGGGTGCGGAACAACTCGAGCGCATCTTCGGCAAAAAGGATTTAACCAAGGAACCAAAACTGCGCGTTGCTGGAGCCGGCGCATTGTTCGTGCTCGCACTTGCGGTCGTTTTCATCGGCACACCTTCGCTGGAAAAAAAATATAACAAACTGACGTTCACCCGTACAGAAACCATTCCGCAGGAAAACGCAGATCCTATCGTCAACACATACACCTATTCTGCGGATCAAATGCTTGAGAAACGACTTGTGCAGATCGCACCCGCTGAATTATTCAAGACTGTTTACAACCAGAGCATTAATTTGGTTATGTTAGATGTCCGTCCTGAATCGGATTTCAATCTCTATCACATCAAAGGCGCGATCAACATTCCACTGGATAAATTGCCAACGATCATTCCAGACCTGTTGACAGAACCACCTGCGAACAGTGTCTTCGTGCTGATGAGCAACGACGAGACGGCGGCAACCAAGGCCTGGAAACAACTCTCGGCTTCGACGGTTCCAAATGTCTACATTCTGGAAGGTGGCCTCAACAACTGGATCGCGTTCTTCGGCAAGCAGGAAGGATTCCAATCCACAGCCTCTGTTGGAACTGACCAGCTCGGCTACATCTTTCCTGCTGCACTGGGCAGCAAATATGAATCGTGCGATCCCAATCCCGCTAAATACGAAGAACTTGACTTTGAAGCAAAGATCAAACTGCAGCTCAAGCGCGACAAGAGCGGCGGTGGTTGCGGATAAATCATCAAAAGGAATTAAAAATGGAAATACTAATTGACTTTCCCGGCGGTTCACGCGTAGACGCTCACTTTGGTAAATTCACTATCCCAACGGATCAACCTCCTACAGCCAGTGCGCCTACGCCCTTCGATGTGTTTCTTTCCTCCATCGGCACCTGCGCAGGTATTTACGTCCTCGGGTTTTGCCAGCAGCGCGGTCTGCCCACCGAAGGTATTCAAATTGTGCAGCGCATTCACTCAAATCCGCTGACGCACATGATCGATCAAATTGACCTGGACATCCTTGTTCCGCCCACATTTCCAGAAAAATACCGGGATTCGCTGATCCGTTCAGCAGAATTATGTAAGGTAAAGAAACATCTCGAGAAACCACCCAAGTTCCAAATCACAACCCAGGTCACAGAAACTCACCCTATGAATTAGAACCGGTAGCAAAATTCCTGTGATCGGGTCGTAAGCAAAAGTCCTCCCAGTTAGCTGGGAGGACTTCTCATTTTTTACCTTTGACTTTTTACTTTGCACTTATTGTTCGGTAATTGTCACACTTTCTATCGCATCCCCTTCGAAAGTTGGATTTTGATTGGGATCACGCCGCGTGATCCCATTTACCACATCCATCCCTTGTGTGACCTGGCCAAAAATAGTGTAACCGCCATTGAGTTGAGGAGTTGGGCCAAATGTAATAAAGAACTGGCTACCATTGGTAGGTGTTCCCGCGCCAGTATTTGCCATCGCCACCACTCCAGGCTTATCGAAAGTCAAGTCACTACTCT
>DASWEH010000329.1:0-7976 GCA_036394895.1 Anaerolineales bacterium | reverse complement strand
GACTTGAGAATGGCTGTGGAAAGATCGAAGTTGAAGGCCGAGTCCAGTTCGGCATCTGTTTTGGTGTACTCTTTGACATTGGCGTTGTCGGTCCAGGCTTCGCCGACTGTAAATGCCTTCGGATTGATCGACCGATAGGTCTCGCCCCATTCTTTGAGAAATGCATGATTGGTGTTGGAATCTGCCAGCTTTTCATCCTCTACCAGATAGCGCACCGCGTCGAGGCGGAAGCCGTCAATGCCTACATCCTTGAGCCAGAACGAGGAAACTTTTTTCGCTTCCTCTCGAACAGCCGGATTGTTATAGTTCAGGTCGGGCATTTGATCCCAAAAGATGGCATAGTAATATCCTCCGTTTGTCGCCTTATACCAGGCGGGTGCACCCCATGGACCGAGCATGCCAGGATCTTGATCTTTCCAAACATACCAATCGTGATGCTCGCCTCCAGGTTTGAGTGCGTCCTGAAACCAGGGATGCTTTGCACTCGTGTGATTAAGCACCAGGTCCATGATGACTTTGATATCGCGTTTATGTGCTTCGGCAAGAAGGCGTTTGAAATCATCCATCGTCCCATAATCAGGGTTGACCGCATAATAGTCAGTCACATCGTAGCCATGATAGGAGGGGGATGGGTTGATAGGCATCAGCCAAATCCCGCGGATGCCTAAATCATGCAGATAATCCAGCTTTTCGGTGATGCCGTTGAAATCGCCGATTCCGTCCCCGTCGCTGTCGCGAAACGAGCGGACAAAGATCTCATAGAAGACTGTGTCATTCCACCACGGAAATCCCTCGGTGCCCAGTGATGTGACCGGAGTTTCTGTGACCTCGGCAATTGGAGTTGCTGTTGGCGTCGCCGGAGCACAAGCGGCAAGAAGAGAAATCAGAAGCAATAGGCAAATCGTTTTTATTCGCAATTTCATCTCATGCATGATTCTGTTTTGGAGTTGATCAGTATGCTGAACTGAAATAAAGATAGCCCTGTCCTTTGAACAGGGCTATCCCCAATATTGTCAGACCATTACAGCGATTGCTGAATGCCTCATCCCTTTACTGCACCTGCCGTCAAACCGCCCATGATCTGATCCTGTAGGGCAAGGTAGATGATCATAATGGGAAAAGCGCCCAGTAATGCGCCCGCCGCAAAGACACCCCATTTCTGATCGAATTGACCTGCGGTGAAGATCTGCAATCCAACCATCAGTGTGTATTTGTCGACATCATTCAGCAGGATTTTTGCAAGAATAAAGTCGCCATAGACGCCGATAAACGATAAGATCCCGATCACAACCAGAATGGGTCGAAGGAGTGGGAGCAGCAAATGGTAGAAAATCTGGAAATGACTTGCTCCATCTACCATACCTGATTCATCGATGGCGCGCGGGATTGTATCCAAAAAGCCTTTCATTAGCCAGATATTGATTCCCATTGAGCCGCCCAGGTACACCATGATCAGACCCGCATGTGTGTTCAATCCCAATGCCGGAATAATCTTACCAAATTGGAAGATCAATACGTAGATGGCAACAATGGCGAGCAGGTTTGGAAACACCTGGATGAGCAAAATTCCTTTGAGGATGGTCACGCGTCCGGCAAAGCGCATCCGAGAGAATGCATAGGCTGCCATGGTGGTAATCGCCAGACTCAGAAGGGTCGTGATAGTGGCAACCTTGACCGAATTAAAAATCCATTTTTGGTATACCAGATCTCCAAACCTGTAGTTTGGGTCAAGCCCAAACAACCTTTGGTAATTTATAAAGCTTATCCTGGCTGGGATTAATGTTTGCGTTGATAGGGATTGTGAACTGCTGAAAGAAGCGGAAATTATCCATAACACTGGGAAGACCGCGAAGAATATCAGGATGGCCGCAATGACCAATCTAACGACAACACTGAACCGCCTTTGAAACTTCTGTGAGGAACGAAGATCCTGGTAGGTTTGAGCCATGCTAGACATTTTCACTTACCTCCTCCCACATATTGGTGAAGCGATACTGAAGAAGAGTAATCGCTCCAACAATGAGGAAAACAATAATAGAAATGGCTGAGGCGAGGCCATATTGAACACCACGTCCACTACTCTCGAAGGCCAGTTTATAAACGTAGCTGATCAAAATATCCGTGTGACCTGCCTGGGTCGAGGCACCGACAATTGGGGGACCACCTGCAATGAACAGATAGATCAAGTTGAAATTATTGAAATTGAATACATAGGAAGCGATCAATAGCGGTCCGACTGCGACCAAAAGCAAGGGCAACGTAATACGACGGAATCTTGCCCAGCCAGTCGCGCCATCGATCATGGCGGCTTCATAAATATCCGTGGGAATAGATTGCAGTGCACCACTTGCGACCAGCATGAAATAAGGATAACCCAGCCACAGATTAACGAGCAATATGGCAACCTGTGCCCAAAATGGTTCTGTGGTCCAGTGTGGCGCCACGCCAATCAAATCTTTCAGAAATCGGTTCACGACACCAAACTCAGAGTTCAACAAGCCACGCCACATAATGATACTGATCAATCCAGGGATGGTGTATGGGATCAGCAAAAGAGAGCGGATCAGTTTTCTCAATGGAAATTCCTTGTCATTGAACATAATCGCAATGGCAAGTCCCAATGCAAATGTTGATAGCACACTCACCGTAGGGAAGATGAAATTCCAACTCACAATTTGCACTAAGGGTCCGCGCAACGCCGGGCTGGTGGCAAAATCTTTAAAGTTCTTCAGACCAACTGTCGTACGGAAACCCGGTTTGATGGTTCTGCCTTCTTTGGTTGTGAACGTCCCTTGGACATTCGCGTACACATCCCCATTCGATTGATCAATCACCGTATCCGTTGCCGGATCATACTTAAAGCGAGGTTCCAATTGGGCTGCCTCACTTGGAGAACTCACCTGGATAGTCTTGCTCCCTTCGACACCAAACTTAATACTGGTTAATTGCTTGTCGGTCGCAGCCAGCAATGGATTCAGACGTTTATAGCCCTCGATCGAAGCCGGAATTCCTTTGCTATCTGCTTCCCCAATTCCAGGATCTCCGGGTTTGGCGGCGATAACTTCCTGGCCTGGCTTGGCAAGGAACGTTTGCCCATCTGGATCGACCAGCCACAGAGCATATTCATTGGAGGGAGATTTATAAGCTGTCCATGAATAGGTTTTGGCATTCTCTGGAAGGAAGGTTGCTTTCTCGATGAGTGGAATTGCCTGCTCCTTGGTGAGTAGATGTTGATCACCATAATTGGTAAAGGCCACATAGATCGTAAAAACGATGGGGTAGACGACGAAAAGGATCAAGAAGCTAAATCCAATAGCCATCCAGCGGAAGGGATAAGCACTTGGGATCAAAAAGATCAGGTTGATCATTAATGTGATGATGCTGAGAACAACGACCAATTGGAGAAAACCTTCGACCATCGCATTTCGAATAAACCAGATCGCACCCAAGTCAAACAGAGCGATGAAAATAAATCGCATTAGTTTGGACAAGATTGATTCTTCTCGAGAGCTTGCGCTTTTTGCGCGTGGAGTTGCAACTGAGATGCCACTCATAACAACCTCCTCACTCCAAGACCCTAAGGGTCTCCATTTATGAGGAAGGCTGAGGAACATGACACTCCTCAGCCTTCCTATTCACCTGACAGTTTACTTGGTCACAATATCCAACAGTTTTGTATCAGGATCAAACGTGAACTCTACAGTCCCATCGGCTGCAAGAGTGAACTTGTAGTTATCGCCATCAGGCTTGGCATCCACACCATAATTGGTGGTCCAGGAGCCATCCAGAGCGACTTTGGCTTCATAATCGCCAGCCGTCAGATTGAATGGACCGCTGTGCCATTTGCCGTCGTCACCCTGGGTCATCTTTGTGACATCACATTCAGGCTGCCAGTCGGCTGAACATCCAGCCTGCGCTTGATAGGAGCCCGGAACATTCACCATACCAGTTAATGGATTAGCGATCAGCCCGCGGATTTTCGTACCCGCATCTTTCATCGCTGTTTCTGCATCCTGTTTCCCATCGCGAGCCAGCACGACCGCGTCATTCCAACTGCCCCACACCGATCCCATCGCGGGGATGGCGGGCATCATGTTGGCCTCTTTACCAGCTTCTGCGAAAGCCGCAATATCGGGATCATCGACTTTAGCGAGCGCAGGCAAATAAGCGGGTGGGCGTTTGCCAACATCATAGAGCTTGAGCATGGTGTCTTCGTTTGCCACGAATTCGTTCAGGAATGTTTGAGCCAGCAGGACGTTCTCACTTTGAGCATTGATGAAAAAGCCCTGTGTACCTGCAAATGGATAACCACCACTCGGGAAGTTCGTAATGGCATAAGGCACTTTCGATTCTCGAATGCGATCAAGCGCCCATGGACCAGCCATGATAAAAGGTGCCTTGCCGGTTTCAAACAAGGCATGGTTATTTGCCCAGTCCCAGTCGGCGGGCAAATCGCCGTTTTTCACGTGGTCAGCTAACCATTGGACACCCTCGATCATCCCTGGGCTATCAACGCCGAGGTCTTGAGGATTCCAGTTCCCCTGGTCATCCTTTCCAAAGATGTAGCCGCCAAAGGAAGTAAAGAGCGGGTAAACATCATAGGTCGTGCCGGTGACAGCCATGATATAGTCGACTTTGCCTTCCTCTTTGAGGGCTTCACCTTGGGAAACCACCTCATCCCAGGTTGTGGGAGGAGTTGAAACCAGATCTTTATTATAGAAGAAAGCGAGGTTTTCAGTGGCATAGGGCAGGCAGTACAACTTGCCATCAAAGGTGCAGGCTGCTAAGGCTTGGGGAGCGAAATCCTTGGCTTTGTCACCTAAATCGACTGGAGCCAGCAAGCCGTTGTCAACCAATGTGCCTGCCTGATCGTGGGCAATCACGATAATATCGGGACCTTCGCCAAGTGGGGCTGCAACCTGGAAGTCATCACGAATGGCGGATTTCAATTCCACAACCAATTCAAGATTATAGGCAGCCAACACTTCATCTGCTAAATCCTGAAGCACAGGCGCGCGGGTGTCATCCGCCCAGATGCGCAGGGTGCCAGCAGGTTCTGCAGGCGCTTCCGTTGCGGCGGGCGCTTCGGTCGCGGCGGGAGCCTCTGTTGCAGCAGGTGCTTCCGTAGCAGCGGGAGCTTGGGTTGCGGCGGCTCCACCACAGGCGGCGAGTACCATGCTGGCGACGACCAACATGCCGAAGAGCAGTGATAGTTTGATTTTCATTTTTTCTCTTCTCCTAATTAGGATGATATGGATTTTGTTTGTTCGATGTTGATAAATAAGATTATATGTTTTTTACTTTCTGAATGCGATCACCTCCATTCATGAGATATTCGATTAGGGTATCTGTCCAATTTCCAAAGAAGGCGATAAATTCTTTGGATACTGACTTCTCTGCTCAATGGCGGTATGGATCGCCACGTTGATCGCCTGTACCAGGGCGCCCATCAGCGAAGAGCGCCGTCCTAACATCGCAGTAGTAATGCGGACACTATGTTCGGAAGCGCGTAATGATCGTTCATGCACAGCCTGACGAATAGATGCGGTCATCAGGTCACCGACCTGGGCTACTCCACCTCCTATAATCACTGTGCTGGGATTGATTAAGTTGATCAAACCTGCAATGGCGATGCCAACAAAAGTTCCCGATCTTTTGATAATTTCCTGAGCGGGCAAATCCCCTCGCCGGGCTGCCTCCGCTACATCGCGTGCGGTAATGGAGTCAGGATTTTTTTCCGAGAGCAACGTCCGTTTGCCGGAAGCAACCAGTTTTTTCGCCTGGGAAGCGATGGCATGTCCACCGGCAAACGCTTCGAGACAACCATGATTTCCGCAGGCGCAAAGCGGACCGTTCTCATCCACGGTAAGATGCCCAATTTCTCCTGCGGAACCGGTTGTGCCACCATAAATTTGTTGATTGATGATCAGCCCGGCGCCAATTCCGCTTCCCACTTTGATAAATGCCAGATTCTTTTCGCCCCGTCCTGCGCTGTACGCCCATTCGCCCAGCGCGCCCAGTTCGGCATCATTATTCAATGTGACGGCTGTGCCCCATTTGCTCTCCAGCGTGGCGCGGATCGGGAATCGATCCCAGCCTGGCATAATGGGAGGTGCCATCACGGTACCTTTTTCAGCAATCACAGGCCCCGGTACACCGACTCCGATCGCGGCGAGGTCAGTCGTCACCAGACCTCGTTTCTGCAAAAGTTCTCTTAGGATGTTATCCGCTTCTTGAAGACATTCCTTGGGACCATTTTCGACATTGAATGGGATTTCGGTTTCCTCCAGGATGCGGGCAGAAAAATCCCCCAGCGCCACACTCAAATGCCTTGCACCCATATCAATTGCGCCGACACAACCCTGATCGGGGTTGATCTCGAGTTCAACAGGAGGACGTCCACTTGTCGTGGAGCGACTTTCTTTGCTGAGAATAATTCCATTCGAAATGAGATCGTTAATAATCACCGTCACAGCCGCACGCGTAAGTCCCATTTTGTCCGCCAGATCTGCGCGGGAAATCCCGCGAGCCGCGAAGCGGATCAGATCCACTGCGGAGTGTTTGTTAAAATTTCTAACATTTTGATTTACGGGAAGCCAGTAGAATGCGGACAGAGCTGCACCTTTAAGTGGTCATTGAGCAAAACTAGCTTATCCATGATAGCAACAAAGCCCAATATTATCAAGAGTTTTAACAAATTAGAATCTTAAAGTTTTTTGAGTTAAAAAATACAGGCGTGGCCAAACGGCCACGCCTGTTTATGCTGACAATAAGGAATTTATCTGATCGCTTCTTCGGTCGCGGCATCAAAGATGTGAATGGAGTCCATGTCAAACGCGACAGAAGCCTGTTCACCGACACGCAGCTTCGAGCGCGGGTCAACGCGTGAAACAAAGGTATTCTTCCCGCTAACGAGATAGAGGAAAATCTCATTGCCCATCAATTCGGTCACATCCACTTTGACGGCAACCTTCTCAGCGTCAATGTTGGGTGGAACGAAGTCTGCATCGTGGATGTTCTCGGGGCCAATGCCAAAGATAATATCCTTGCCCGCCTGTGCTTCATATAGTTTGGCATGTTTCGATGGAATGGCGACTGAAAAATCGCTGGTATCCACAACCAGTTTATTTCCATCCTTGCGGAGTTTACCGGGGAAGAAGTTCATGGCGGGAGAACCGATGAAGCCAGCCACAAAAAGATTGTTCGGGTGATCATACAGATTCTGCGGTGTATCAAGTTGTTGCAGAATGCCTTTGTTAATCACAGCGATGCGGCTTGCCATCGTCATGGCTTCGATCTGATCGTGTGTCACATAGATGAAGGTGGTTTGCAGGCGCTGATGCAATTTGCTGATCTCGGCGCGCATTGCCACACGCAGTTTGGCGTCTAGGTTGGAGAGCGGCTCATCGAACAGCAAGACTTTCGGCTCGCGCACGATGGCACGTCCCACCGCCACGCGCTGGCGCTGACCGCCGGAAAGCTGACGCGGCTTGCGTTCGAGCAGATCATGAATGCCAAGGATGTCTGCCGCTTCACCCACACGGCGTTTGATCTCCTCTTTCGGCACTTTCCGCAGCTTCAAGCCAAAAGCCATGTTGTCATACACGGAAAGGTGAGGATAGAGAGCGTATGACTGAAAGACCATGGCAATGTCACGATCTTTCGGGGCGATATCGTTCACTACGCGATCACCGATCTTAATATCCCCGCCCGTGATTTCTTCCAAACCAGCCAGACAGCGCAAAGCGGTTGTCTTGCCGCAGCCAGAAGGGCCGACGAGCACAAGGAATTCTTTGTCAGCAACATCAATATTCAGGTTGTTGACAGCGGTCACGTCGCCATACTTTTTGACGACATTTTCGAATGCTACTTTTGCCATGATTCTTTCCTCCGTTTCGTGGGAATATAGTGATTCGATTATACTCCTAACTTTTATGCAAGCCTAATGAAATTGACATGAATTTTATTGGATGAAC
>DASWEH010000328.1:0-4744 GCA_036394895.1 Anaerolineales bacterium | reverse complement strand
CACGCAGTTCGAAATGGGCATCCTCGATTCGCTGGGTATGTTGAAAGTGGACTTTCTTGGGCTGATCACCTTGAGCGTGATGGCAAAAGCCTGCGACATGATCGAGAAGCGGCACGGGGTCAAATTTGATTTAAACAATATTCCGCTCGATGATCCGAAGTCTTTCGAGTTGATGGGCAACGGACAAACGGCCGGCGTCTTCCAGGTAGAAGGCGGAGGATTGACCCGTTATCTTGTCCAGATGAAGCCCAAGACGCTGGATAACATCATCGCTATGGTGGCGCTTTATCGTCCCGGACCGATGGCATTTATTCCCGATTACATTGCGCGTATGCACGGGGAAGCGGAAGTCGAATACCGTCACCCGGCTCTAGAACCGATCTTTCAAGATACATATGGCATTCCTGTTTATCAGGAACAGCTCATGCGCGCCGCGGTGGAACTTGCAGGATATACCCCCTCTGAGTCGGATGAGCTGCGCAAAGCCATCTCGAAAAAGAAAAAAGAAGAGATTGAAAAGCATCGCAATAAGTTTGTGGCAGGCGCGGTCAAGAATGGAATGGCGAAGGAGATTGCCGAAGCGATTTACAGTGACTGGGAGGAATTTGCACGTTATGGCTTCAACAAGAGTCATGCTGCCGATTATGGCGTGATCTCTGTCCAAACCGCATACCTGAAAGCACATTATCCCGCTGAGTATATGGCGGCATTGCTCTCTGCGAATGCAGGAGATACCGCAAAGGTAGCCTGGTATGTTGCCGAAGCACGCAGTATGAAAGTGCGGGTACTTTCACCAGAGATCAATGCTTCTGGTTGGGATTTTGAAATTGAAGACGCCGAGGCGGATGGCAAAGCCAACATCCGCTTTGGTCTGGGCGCGATCAAAAATGTCGGTCAGGCTGCGGTGGAACTGATTGTCGAAGAACGTGATAGGAATGGAAAATTCAAAAACTTGAACGACTTTGCCCGCCGCGTGGACCTGCGTGCTGTAGGCAAGCGTGTGCTCGAATGTCTGATCAAAGTGGGGGCCATGGATTCGTTCGGCAACCGCGCCGCGCTGCTCGCCTCGCTTGACCGTGTCGTATCCATTAGCAGCAATCATTTCCGGGCCGCGGAGGCAGGGCAGATGTCCCTCTTCGGTGAGATGACTGGCGTCATCGAAGACATTCAGCTTCCGGATGTCAACAATGTGGATAAGCGTGAGATGCTGAATTGGGAGCGTGAACTGATTGGCCTTTATATCTCTGATCATCCACTCACACCTTATCAGCAAACCTTCGCACAGATCGTTAGCTATTTCTCGGGTCAGCTTAACGAAGCGCAACATGAAGAAAAAGTGCGTGTGGCAGGTCTCGTCACAGCGGTACGACCTTATACGACCAAGACCAATAAGCCGATGGGCTTTGTCACCCTTGAAGATATTCAAGGAAACATTGAACTTGTGCTTTTCCCGAAGACCTGGCAGAAAACGCGTGAACAGCTTACGGTGGGTCAGATCATTATCGTGGAAGGCAAAGTGGATACTAACAGCACACCGCCAAAAATTTTGGTGGATGAAATTAAGACTGAAATCAAAATCCTTGAACCATTAAACGCTTCGGTTCCGCTAGGCACAAATCAGACGTCTTTCCCTACGGGCGAGCCCCAACCTGATTCCGTTGATCTGTCGATTCAACAGCCTCAGCAGAATGGCGCTTTACAAAAGAAGATTCCTGTAAAGCCAAGCATACCGCCACCGATGCGACAAGTTGCAGAAAAGCCCGTAGATTATGTTGAACCAAAAGGTTACTCGCACGTGACTGGAACAGAAGGGGGATGGAATGATATGCCTCCACCTCCCGATAACTTTCCTGAGGATTGGGATAGTGAATGGCAGCCATCCTTTGAAAATGCGGAGATCGCGGCGCGCCCGGAGCCAAAGGTCAACCCTCAGCCCGTTGTCAATGAGCCGCGCTTGCAGCAAACGGAAACAATTGAAATTGAGATCAAGCACGATGAACAAGGTCAGGTTGAGGCTGCGCGTGAAACGGTGGTCGTCCAGCAAATTGGACCCGTTGCGGCGCAGTCTAAGGATTTTCTACCGTCGTTATATATTCCGCTTGCGCAGGAAGAAAAGGATAAAGATCATCCGCCGCAACAGATCACTGTGACTTTGCGTTCAACAGGCGATAAGGAACGTGACAAGCGCCGGATCAAGACCATCTTTGGTACGCTGATTTCTTTTCACGGGCGGGATCGTTTCAGTTTTCAAATTTTTGAGAATGGTAAGGGGCACCTGATTGATTTCCCCAACGATACGACTCGGGTATGCACCGAAGTACTTGATCGCTTGAAGAAGCTGATGGGGGAGGAAAGCTGGCGGGTGGAAGAGATTACGTTTCAGTAGCCTCTGACTGCATTACACCGTTCACAATCTCTCCGCTCGCAAAGCAAAGCGAGCGGATCTTTTCTTAATATGTCATTGACCACATTGAATAATCTTCTCAGAGGGATTGCCTGAATGAAACCTTCGCCGATTTCCACACGACGGGTATCGAATTTGAGATAGTCTTCGATGACTTGAAAGCCCATTGAATCCCCAGGATAGTTTGGGCACTCCACCACACGATTATCGACTAACGCCCAGCGGATGAACTGTTTTCTGCCTGCAAGTTTTTCCGCGTAATGAATGCTTGTGTTGGAGGTGTGATCCACGTTGATCAGTACCACCCATCCATCCTGTTGCCCCAATGCACCGATGGGATCAAGTGGTTCGTAAATCGTTTGCGTAAAAAGGATAGGACCCGCATTGATGCCGGCGAATGACAGAATCGGATGAGCGGTCCGTGTGGCAGATGGATGATTGCGCAAGGTTTCGGGCAATATTCCCATCATGGGGTCGGCGCGCATATCGGGATGAAACGGCTCCGCCATCTTGTTGGTGTCTTTCCCACTTCCATAGGTAATGCCGTTGTTTGGCGGACCCACATCGGGAATGATCTTGGTTTTGTAGGTAAACGTGGGCACGATGATGCTATGGAAGGATGCCAGCATCGCATCCAGGACTGCCTCTGCTCCTCCGTGGATGTAGCCAAATGGTTTCAGGGATGCATGCGCAATGATCAGTTCCTCTTGAAGATTCAAATCATCAAAGGCAGACTTTAGGTCGTCATAACCCAGCATCTACTTTCCCTTCCATTCGGGCTTACGTTTTTCGGTAAATGCTTTCATTCCTTCTTTTTGATCTTCAGTGGCAAATAAATTATAGAATACCTGTTTCTCTTCGGCGAGACCCTCGGCAAGAGTCCGCTCGAAGGACTGGTTGATCATCTTCTTGGCGGCAAACACAGCAACCGGAGCGCGTGATGCGATCTCTTCTGCAAGCTTGAGTGCTTCTTCCAAATATGCTTCCACAGGGACCACGCGATTGACCATCCCAAACTGATACGCTTCCTGGGCGGTCAACCTTCGGTCATTGAGAATCATTTCCATGGCGATGGCTTTGCCAACGGCACGTGTGAGGCGCTGTGTCCCGCCCGCGCCTGGGATTACGCCGATGTTGATTTCCGGCTGACCAAACTTGGCAGACTCAGAGGCGATAACCATGTCGCAGGAGAGAGCGATCTCGCAGCCACCACCCAGTGCCCAACCTGAGACTGCCGCAATGACGGGTTTCTGAATCGTGCGGATTCTGCCGAAGACCGCCACGTGGTCACGATCCATCATTTGCTGGATGGATTTATCCGCCATCTCTTTGATATCCGCGCCCGCAGCGAACGTTTTTTCATTTCCCGTAATGACCATTGCACCCACATGATCATTTTTGTCGAAGGCTTCGAGCGCATCCATTAATTCGCGCATGAGTTGATTGTTGAGTGCATTCATGGCCTGGGGGCGATTGAGCGTGACAAGTCCCACCCGTCCGCGCGTTTCAACCCGGATCATTTCATAAGGCATAACTCCTCCGAAAAAACAAACCGCGAAGCACGCCGCACGGTGCCAGGGAGCGCACAAAGATTTTTTCTTAGCGTTCTCCGCACTCTTCGCGGTTCGAATAGCACTTTCTTCGATTCTACACGAGAACAGGAATTATGCTACCATTGCACGAATATTCCCCTTCAAGGTGCCTTCATCATATGATCTCTCTTGAACAAGCCGCTGAAAAACTCGACTTCAAACGCGTTCTTCCTATCTTGGTCATTGTGCTGGTTGACCTGATGGGACTCTCTATCATCATCCCTCTTTTGCCTCTGTTCGCAGCACGCTTCGGTGCAACTCCGCTCATGATTGGCATCCTGCAAGCCACCTATCCAATGATGCAGTTTATTGGTGCGCCAATCCTTGGTCGCCTCTCCGATCGTTTTGGACGCAAGCCTGTCCTTATTGCGAGCCAGATCGGAACACTGGCGGGATTTGTTCTCCTTGGATTTGCAAATACCCTCTGGTTGCTTTTCCTGTCACGTATCATTGACGGTCTTTCCGGTGCAAATATCTCTACTGCGCAGGCTGCGATTGCCGATAGCACCAATGAAAAGACGCGCACGCAGGGACTTGGACTCGTCGGCGCGGCGTTTGGTGTGGGATTTGTCCTCGGGCCGATCACCGCCTATATTGTGCTCGCCGCTTCCGGCGGGGACTATCGAACGGTTGCCCTGACAGCGGCCTTTTTCTCTCTGACTTCCATCCTGTTGACAACCTTCTGGTTCCATGAAACACATCAGGATGATTCGCCAACGATTTCATCACTCAAATCACCGTTTCGTTT
>DASWEH010000327.1:0-4305 GCA_036394895.1 Anaerolineales bacterium | reverse complement strand
GAGGGAAACTATAGGAGAAAAAAACTTCATATCAAGTCAATTCGGTGGTTGAGACGCACACTGGCACCGCCTACTCAATCAACGGGGTTACGGCCCGACGACAACCTGACCTTCCTCCAGACCGGAGAGGATCTCAACAATGTCGCGGGTTTGCAAGCCGATTTCGACATCCACACGTTTTAGCCCGCTGTCACTATTAATGATGACAAACGTGCGTCCACCCGCCGAGCGGATCGCGTCTGGCGGCAGCCAAAGTACACCTTCTTTGTTAGCAAGTTGCACAACCACTGTGACCTTGTCACCAGATTGATAAGTATTCGCGGATGGTGGTGAATCCAAAACCACATGGATTGCGCCCTCATCGCTGTCACCTGTCCCATAGGGAGATGGCAATTGGCGGATCGTGCCGGTCAAATTCCCATCCGCGTTTGCATCCAGTATAACGGTCACTGGCATGCCCTCAAACATTTCCTTCACTTCTTTATCGCCCTTGCTGGCATCAAGAGTTGCAACCACTTCCAGTCGTTTCGGGTCGCCTAACACAAAGGCTGGAGTCGCGGGGGTCACATTCCGTCCTACATTGACCGCCGCAATGATCGTTCCATCTGCGGGGGCAAATGCGCGTGCTTGTTCCACCTGCGCCTCAAGCTCACCGGTTACGGGTGCGGTCGGATCGATCCCCAAACTTTCGAGTGTCTCATCGAATTTCATCTGCGCCAGTTCTACTTGTAATTCCTGGATCTTGACCTCATCGGCCGAGCGACCTTGAGATTTATATTGGTCAAGAGTTAATTGGGCGATTTCCAGATCGATCTGTGCCCGCCGAATGGTGCGTTGTGTTTCATCTGCCTTGGCTCGCAGTTCCTGCGCCTCCGCAAGTTCGCCTAGCAATTGTCCTTCCTTCACAACATCGTTCACATTTGCATACACTTCCCGCACCTGTCCATTGATTTGGAAATACACGGTCTGTAATGCCAGCGGCTCCACGCGTCCACTCAATTTTGCTTGTACGGTAATATCGCCGCGCTGCACGGTGAAGGTTGGTCGCACGGGTGTAGGGAAGGGAGTGGGTGTTGCTTCGCTTGCTACCTGATTGCCGCAAGAAGTGAGAAACAGCGTGAGAGCAACGAACAAAGCTAACCATTTTATATTCATTATCGAACGACAGCCTTCACCTTTACTGTTTTCACATCCTGATCTGGCAATGGAATCATCGTCCCGTCAATCGGCTGACCGTCTACTTCCAGCTCGACTTGATTTCCCTTTCCTTCCCGTTTAACGGAGATCTCGTATCTGACTCCCCGGAAGTTGCGCACCGCTTCGAAGCCGCTCCAGTCTGATGGGATGACCGGCTTCACTTGCAACCCATCCAGTGTCGGTTGAATACCGAGAATGGATTGCGTAATGGCGACATAGTTCCAGGCGGCAGTTCCTGTGAGCCAAGAGTTCTTTGCCTCGCCGTGCGTTGCCGCATCCTTACCCGCGATCATTTGGGCATAGACGTACGGTTCGCACTTATGCAGTTCGCTAATCTCTTCTCGCGCCGACGGGTTAATGCGCGTGTAATAATCGAAGGCCTGGTCCCCGCGTCCAACCATCGCCTCGGCGATCATGATCCACGGGTTACTGTGGCAGAAGATGCCCGCGTTTTCCTTATATCCTGGAGGATAGGAGGAGATTTCACCCAAATGCAGATAATATTGACTGAACGCGGGTTGTTGTAAAACAATGCCGTGTGGCGTGGCGAGATGTGCACCAACCGAATCAAGCGCTTTGACCGCGTTGCCACTGCCGCTGCTTGGCGCGGCGTCCAGGCCGAGACCTGCCATCACGCAAATGCCCTGTGGCTCGATGAAGATCTGGCCCTCTGTGTTTTCCTTTGAGCCCAGCACATGCCCAAAATCATCATAGGCGCGGCGGAACCATTCACCATCCCAGCCGGATTTCCAGACGGTTTTTTCCATTTCAGCGGCAGCGTCTGAGTAAAAAGTCGAAGGTCGAACGTCGAAGGTCGGCGCGACGTTTGACCTTCGACGTTCGACAAAATGCTCTGCGAGTCCTTTCATTTCACCACAAGCCAATACAAACAACCCTGCAATCAACACACTCTCGGCCACCTTGCCTTCCTTGTTCGTTGTCGTCTGGAAGGATTGACCGGGTGTATCGGAGAAGCAATTCAAATTCAAGCAATCATTCCAGTCCGCCCGGCCGATGAGTGGAAGATTGTTTGGTCCAAGCCTGTCAAGCGCGTACTGAATCGCTCGTTGTAAATGATCGTACAGCGGAGTCTCCGTCCCCGGCTCGTTTTCGTATTGGACGGGCTCATCCAAAATTGACCAGTCGCCACTTTCCTTGAGATAGGCAGCAACGCCCAGAACTAGCCAAAGCGGATCGTCATTGAAGCCGGAGCCCACATCATTGTTGCCGCGCTTGGTCAAAGGCTGGTATTGATGGAATGCGCCACCGTTTTTGAGCTGTGTTGCTGATATATCCAAAATCCGTTCGCGGGCGCGTTCGGGAATCATGTGCACGAAACCCAGCAGATCCTGATTCGAATCACGGAAGCCCATGCCGCGTCCGATGCCGCTTTCGAAGTAGGAAGCCGAGCGGCTCATGTTGAACGTGACCATGCATTGATACGCATTCCAGATGTTGACCATGCGATTTGTGTGCTCATCGGGCGTAGTCACTTGCAGTTTGCCAAGCAGCATGGTCCAGTATTCTCGCAGTTCATAGAATGCTTTGTCTGCGTTGATGGGCTGCAGGTATTTCTCAAGCGCCTTCTTCGCAGACTTCTTGTTGATGATCTGTGAACCAGGCGGATCGAACTTGTCGTCTTTTGGATTTTCCTGATAACCCAGAATGAAAATGATCTGTTTCTGCTCCCCAGCCTTCAAATGGACTTTGATGTGATGCGAGCCGATTGGCTGCCATCCGTGCGCTTCAGAATTACACGATTCTCCGTTTTCTACCACGAATGGTTCATTCCAGCCGCGGTAGGCTCCGAGAAAGTCTTCGCGAACAGTGTCGAAGCCTGACAGTTTTTCAGAACAGGCAAAATAAGCAAAATGATCGCGGCGCTCGCGGTATTCTGTTTTGTGATAGATCACGTCGTCAACGATTTCCACCTGTCCAATGGAATAGTTTCTCTGGAAGTTGGTGGCATCATCATTCGCGTCCCACAGACAAAACTCGATGGCGGAGAACAGGCTGAGATCCACGTCTGACTCGTTCTGGTTGGTCAGGGTCAACTGCCAGATTTCGAGCGATTCTCCCAGTGGGACAAAATAGCGTGCCGAGGATTTAATCCCATTGAATTTGGATGTGATGATCGTGTACCCCTGACCATGACGACATTCATATTCATCGAGTTTTGTACGCGTGGGCATCCAGGAGGGTGACCAGTATTTGCCAGTATTGTCCTTGCGAATGTAGAGATAGCGTCCGCCCATATCGAGCGGGGAATTGTTGTAGCGATAGCG
The DNA here is from genome assembly GCA_036394895.1 of Anaerolineales bacterium. Lineage (GTDB taxonomy): Bacteria > Chloroflexota > Anaerolineae > Anaerolineales > Villigracilaceae > Defluviilinea. The sequence continues at coordinate 823 of DASWEH010000327.1, read as the reverse complement.
CGTCAGGCGGCGCAGGCGGGCATCTTTATAAAACGAATATCCGCCGGCTGTATTCGAAATGAGACCGAAATAAGCTTCGCTGCCAAGATAGTTGATCCAGGGCAGGGGAGTGTCAGGTTGAGTAATTACATATTCGCGTTGCGCGTCGTCGAAATATCCAAATTTCATGAATCATTCCATTTCCGTAGGGCACTCTATTCGCGCTGAGCGCAGCGGCAGTGAAGTCGAAGCGCCTTGCTCCTACATTGAAATTTATTAAACCTTTGCCAGGTCTTCTCCGATTTGAGCCAGCAACGAAGCTGAGACAAACGTTGGGTGGTTGCTTGCTACCTGTTCAAGGGTCATATCTTTTGCCATACTCATATCTGCCATCAACAGGAAGCCACCGATGTGTCTCGAGAGAACGGCGCGCCCATCCGGGTCATCCAATAATTTTTGAATAGGGAGTCCTGTATGAAGCCGCGAAGCGCGTGGCTCTGGTGCAAGCGTGAAGGTTTCCGTCAATCGAATATCACGGCTGGATGAACCAACCAGAATCTCAAAGTCACCGGGTTCGGTTGCCCATGTGTTTTTTACCACATTGAAATACCAGAGGGCTTCACGGTCGAGGGTAAATGTTAGCGTCTTGGTCTGCCCGGGCTCCAGTTCCACTTTCGTGAATGCTTTTAGTTCCTTTTCGGGTCGCGCGACCGTTGATTTCACATCGCGCACATAGAGTTGAACAACTTCCTTGCCTGCGACGCTGCCGGTGTTGGTGATATCCAGTTGAACTTCCAATAATTCGTTGGGTGTGATGGATTTGGCACTCAAACGCAAATTGCTG
>DASWEH010000326.1:0-9162 GCA_036394895.1 Anaerolineales bacterium | reverse complement strand
TACGTGCTTGGCAACCTCGCGCCATTATTCTTGATGTGTGATGCCGGTGATTTGGGTACACATGTGGAGCCAACCGAAAACGCGGTCTTCGGTCAACCGTCTATCGTCCTTTACGATGCGATCCCTGCGGGAATTGGCTTCAGCCAAAAACTCTTTGAAATTCATGATGAGCTCATTGCCCGCGCCCTCGAACTCGTCAGCGGGTGCCCCTGCGCGGACGGCTGTCCTTCATGCGTGGGACCAGGTGGCGAGAATGGAGTTGGAGGCAAGCAGGAAACACTTGAGATATTAAAGCAGTTGACGAGCGGCTCTTAGCTTCTCTCATTGGTGGAGATCGAATATGCTATACTTTGAAGTATGCTAGGAGAACGATATGACCCAATTAGAGTTAGTTATTTCTGAAATCGAAAAACTTCCCCTTGATGAACAAAATCAGTTTGCGGCGTGGATTCTGGAAGAATTACATTCGGAAGAACGTTGGTCGAAACTGTTTGCAGACTCTGGCGCTGTATTAGAGAATCTGGCAGATGAAGCTTTAGCAGAACACAAGAAAAAGAAAACTAAAAAACTTGATCCCGACACTCTATGAATTCTCACATTACAGAAAAGTTTCGGAAAGCCTTTGCAGATATGCCTGCCGACGTTCAAAAACAAGCGCGGCAGGCATATCGTCTTTTTACGGAGAATCCCTATCACCCAAGTTTACGATTCAAATCAATCCATCCTATCCGGCCTATTTATTCTGTGCGTATCGGGATGGATTATCGAGCTGTTGGCATTCGCGACGAGGGCGACATCATTTGGTACTGGATTGGTTCCCATGCCGAATATGACAAGTTGATTCGACAGTTCAGGAAATAATTCTGCACGAATAGTTATCCCCTCTTGCGTGGGACCCGGAGGTGAGAATGGAGTTGGGGGCAAGCAGGAAGCTTTGGAGATATTGAAGGAGTTAACGTCAACGCAATGAATATTTATTTTCCCATTACAGTGCCAACCTAGAAGTATACAGCCTCTCATTTCAGAGAGGCTGAGGCTTTCGACTGAGAATAATAATCATCTCATCAGGGCATCTCCCACAGCTGTGCTTCACCAAGATTCGAGTTGCCTTCCAGAAAAAGAATCTCGGCTACTTCATCTTCAAAGGGTCCATGGTATTTAAGAATATAGAACCCGTTACGAATATCCACCACGTAGATCAGACCATCTTTGATAATGGGGTAACTCCACATGACAACCTTATCAGGACCTGAGCTTAGGGCTGGATCTTCGGTCTCTACTGAAGGTAGTGGCTCTGGTAAGAATTGAGCAACTTGTGTCGGTTGTAAGGGGTTCTCGATAGAGACCGCCTGCAAACCTCCAGAATGCCAGGTGATGAACGCCAGATTTTTCGTAACAGTAGGGTTATGTGACGAGAAACTCGTGAACCTATACCGTTCCGAGTCCACTTCTGCGCAGTGCTCGACTGTGTTATAGGGGTCGAGCTTATATTCAGCAACAATCTTCGGCTTGGCCTCATCCGTGATATCGATGAGACTCGTCCAGCCCCATGGACATCTCCCATAAACCTCCTCTGTTATCAGGGCATATGGTTTGCCAAAAAGCTTGACCGCACTGTGAGGACCAGGGCCTGACCACTGTGGCCAGCTCTCCAGCGGGGTAATAAGCTCAATTTGGGGGTTGGGAATAGCTTCCGCAAGGTCCGAGGTGTCAAGGATCATGAAACCGTTCCGGAGATAAGCGAGATAAGCACGTCTCCCATCGACGGAAAGGCTTAGCGAGTGCAGTTCCCCTCTGAGTGGACCCCTAGGCGCGCTCCAGTTGCTCACTTCTTGGAACACATTCCCTCGCGCTTGAGAAATATCCAGCACAAGCAGATTGTCGCCAATGATTCCCGGAGTTGACAAATAGAGAAGCGCACGCCCATCAACATTAGGATCATCCCATAAGAAGAACTCATGAGGTGTGCGTGGGAGTAAATACCTCGCGATGAGCGTCGGCGCGGCTGCGTTCTCACCGGAGATATCATAGAAACTAATATTAGGTGGCATCGAGGATTGTTCGCAATCATGCAACCCAGCTTCGCAATCAAAATTCAAAATTAGGAGTAACTCCTGCTCCGACCATACACGCAGTTCTCGGGATGTCTGACCAAGATTACCTTCCTCCGGTGGCCCAATCTGATAAACAACTTGGGGGTTCGTTAGATTTGAGATATCGAGGACAAGTACACCGGCATTCGGATGACTGCCATCCGTGCGACTACCCACGTAAGCATGGTTTCCATAGACAGCCAGGGCAGCATTCATCCCACGATTAAGAAGAGTTGCATGACCAATTAATTCGAACGATCCTGTTGACTCTGTGGGTTGTGGCTCGCCGGCTGTTGAGGTAGGAATCGGTGTAGAGAAATCTTCCTTCGTCGCTACAGAATTGGCTGTGGGTGGCTGAAGTTCCGTGGGTATGACAGATGGCTCAGGGTTAGCTGTGCATGAGGCTATCCATATACTAATAATTAAGCTGATAAAACCGCGTGCGTTCATGATTCTACTTAAGTATCTTCTTGTGGGCGTAAATACTGGGGCCCAAACACAATCAAAAGTATGATTGCGACCAAATCGGTAATGAACACGATGAGCGATATACCTAATAATGATGCGCGTTGGATTTCATTACCATTTGCCCCAAAAAGAAATTGATTTCCAAAAAGCATTGCAAATAAGAGGGGTAATGGCAGCAACCACGAACAAATGAAGACAAGCACGCGTCGTTTATTTGCAATGACTTGAAAAGCAGCAATAATAGGGGGTAAACCAATCAAAAATACAATCGCGGCTACGATTGGCTGGCTAGAAATTCCGAACCATTGTTGAGCAAGAATCAACTCGTCGCCGCGCCCGGTCAACGTTTGGATAAAACGTAAGTGGGCAAAACTCGCAAAGATCAGTGTGTAGGCGAACAACTTGTATTTTGGCGAGCGCAAAAGGAACATCCCCAACCAGGCAAGCCCATAGGTCAATGCGGGTCCCGAAAGCGTCACAAGAGTAGGGAACAAACACGTTTCCCTGGTTGTTGTCACGGTGAACGTCATGGTTCCAAATCCACCGCACAACGCTGCGCCAACGAAATGACGTGTCAGTTGATGTGCCTGATAGCAGAGGAACGCCAGCAGCAGGAAAGTTACTATATAAGCTGGGCGAGAGGGGATTTTCAATTTCATAGAAGGCACAAGTAGTATAAGGCAAGACCATTTTGGATTCAATAGTCTTCTACCCTACCTGCTCTTACCGCACTAGATTTGTTTTAATAGTTGGATGGAAACTTAACAGGGTTGCCAAGCGTTAATGGACTATGGAGATCACATGAAATCAAATAACTTTTATAAAATAGTTGTCATAAGTCTTGCCCTGTCCCTCATCTTGGCTTGTAACGCGCTAGCGCCCGTCCCCACTGTAACGCCTTCCGCTATTCCCCCGATAATTACGCCTGTGGTTCTGATCAGTCAGCAAGTGACGTTGATCTCGCAGCCATTCAACGAAACGAACCAAACTCCTCCTTTTACGATCGCATCCCAAACGCCACAACTCACGGGCAGTGACGATCCACGCCTGACGGCGTTCAATCAGCGCCTCAATGAGCTCGTCACAAAAGAGGTAGATACGTTCAGGCAAAGCTTCCTGCAAAATACGGCTCCAATCGTTAACAATGGGAGTTCTTTGGATGTGACCTATACGCTCCTTTCGCAAACGGCTGACATTTGGAGTTTCAAATTCGATTTTTCGTTCTACTCGGATGGCGCTGCACATCCCGGTCTCTACAGCATCACAGTAAATTATGATCTCGGTCAGGGTAGGGAACTTGCCCTCGCTGATCTTTTCCTCCCGAATTCCAATTACCTACAAGCAATCTCCAACTACTGCATTACCGAACTAAGCAAACAGCCCTTTTTCGAAGGTCCCTTTGCTGAGGGTGCACAGCCAACTCCAGAAAACTATCGCAACTGGAATATCACTCCGGACGGCTTGATGATCACCTTTGATGAGTATCAGGTTGCGCCATACGCGGCGGGTCCGCAAAAGGTGACCGTTCCTTACAGTGAATTGCAGACTGTGATTAATCCACAAGGATCCTTGGGGCAACTAAATCAGTAATATCCAAAGAAGGGAAGAGGTGTTTTACAATCAGTAACGAAATTGGCTTTTACACGTCAAGAATATAGCGTTTCACTTCAACCAAACAGCTTTAGTGGTATCGAGTCAGCTTGGAACCCACTCTTCCTCCCTTAGCTTCTACAGGCACAAACCTCCGCCTTGGAGGCATGCAGTTGCCGTTTGCCCGCACGGCATTTATTATTCTTTCTGTCGCAACAGTCATCTTCTTCAGCCTGGGGGTACCGCTTTCTTATCAGGATTACATTTCCTCGATTAACTCAGATACTCTTGCAGCATTACAGCAATTGGGCTTAAGCACCACATTTTATGCTACCTATCAGGTGGCATTGGTGGTTCTACTGGCGATCGCGTTTGGGATCGCGGGTCTGATCATTGCCTGGAACAAGTCAGATGATTGGCTGGCGCTGCTCGTGGCGTTCACGTTGATCGGTCAGGGCGCGAACGCCTTTGATCCGCTTGCCCGCATGGGACGTGTGCCCGGGTTTGAGATCCCGGTTCATTTTGTCGTGAGCATGGTGCTGATGGGGCTGCCCCTCTCCTGCTATCTCTTCCCGGATGGACGAATCCAAAAGCGCTGGATGCTTTATGTGGTGAGCATCTGGTTTGTGTGGTTGATCGTCTCCGTATTCTGGCTTTCCTTCCCACTCAACATTTTCAATCGCGGTGGCACTGCCACTTTACGATATCTGCTCGCTCTGCTGGCTGTGCTAAGCACTGGCATTTACGCGCAGGTGTATCGTTACCGGACAACCCACAACCCGGTAAAACGCCAGCAGTTAAAGTGGATTGTCTTTGGCGTGGCGATTGGCATTTTTACAGGCATTGGTGTCAATTTGTTTTTGACGTTCTTCGAACTGATGAATCCCTCTGCCGGAACGTATCTTATTGTAGATATGGTGACGCAGACTCTATCCGTGATAGCGCAGTTCACCGTTCCTGTGGCGGTCGTCTTTTCCATTTTGAAATACCGACTGTATGATATTGAAGTGGTCATCAACCGCTCCATTATCTATGGTTTGCTGACGGTTGTTTTGGTGGCAATCTTCGGCATCCTCCTTTTTGGGTTGCAGGCAGCTTATCAGATGATTACGCATCAAACGAATCCACCGACCATTGCCGTGGTCGTTTCCACCATTGCAGTTTCCAGTATTTTCCAGCCTACGAGAAAGTACTTGCGTCGCTTTGTCAATCACAGAATCTACGGCATGGACATGGACTTCGAAGAGATCGAGCGTCGCAATGAAAAAATGGAGCAGGTCGCGCATCTACCTTCGCACGCGGTGACAAACGTGGGCGGCTACAAAAATTTGGAATTGATCGCACGCGGCGGCATGGGAGAAGTGTACAAAGCGAGGCATCCGAGCCTAAATCGGATGGTGGCTATCAAGGTGCTATCCAATTTTTTTAAAGATGATCCTGCTTTCAACAAGCGCTTTGCCCGTGAGGCCAAGACGATGGCGCAATTGCGCCACCCGAACATTATTACGATCCATGATTTCGGCGATCAGGAGGGGTTACCCTACATCGTCATGGAATATCTGACCGGCGAGACGCTTTCACAAATCATTGCGACACAAGAACGTCTCACGCTGGATGAGGGATTGCCTCTGCTCCAGGATCTGGCTTCTGCCCTCGACTATGCTCATGGACAGGGAGTCATCCACCGTGACATCAAGCCGTCCAACGTGATCGTTGAGCCCATTACCACACTGACGTCCGGCCGCACGCAACGTGCCATCCTTATGGATTTTGGCATCGCGCGCTTCATCACGGAAAACACCATCCTAACCGGAAGCGGCGATGTGATGGGCACCGCCGATTACATTTCCCCCGAACAAATTCATGGCATAACCGAATTGGACAGCCGCACAGACCAATATAGCTTTGCGGTAATGACTTATCAATTGTTGACGGGGAAAAAGCCTTTTGAGCGCAACAATACCTGGGCAATGATCCGGTCCCATCTCGAAGAGTTACCACCCGATCCTCGAGTTCATGTTTCTATGCCCGAAAAGGTTGCGTTGACTATTCTTAGAGCCCTGGCGAAAAAGCCTGAAGAACGATTTTCTTCAGTGGGAGAGTTTGTCACCGAACTGGGCAAAGGTTGTTAATTGATCTATACAAGGGGTAACCTTAACAACATATTTCTCAGAGACAGTCAAATCGCTGCTTGACTTCTGATTTATTCGTCTGTATAGTGATTACAACTTGTGGGATGTTATTCAATATTACTCTTTTCGTCGATCTCATAGCGATGGCCACAACTCTGTGGGGAGCCTTCTATTTATTCGCGCGAGGGTTTCCGAGCTGGATCACATTGAGGGCGGTCATGGTTCTGTTGGTACTCTCGATATTTTTCCTTGGCGCTTATAACAATCTGTTTCATCAAGTGGTTGGGACCGCTTCCCTGCGTGCGGTATTGTTGATCCTGGGATTGGGAACATGGTACAGCCTGACGTATCAGCTGATGTCTCAACATAGCCGCATACAGCTACGTTGGATGCAAATTGCTGTTTATCTCTTGGGTGGACTCACTGCTATTTTGTTACTGACAACCCCAGATGCATTTATTGAAGAACAAGGGAATGCCTTATACGTTGCCCATATGAGGCTGGGTTTTCCCTACATTCTCTATGGAGCGTTTCAGATCGTCATCGTACTCGGAATTTTATATAACCTGCTGATAGGTGACAGAATTGGTCTCACACGCCAAGGCAAATATTTTCTGGTAGCTTCTGTTTTTCCAGCCATGGCGATCATCGGCGGGATCGTTGGCCTGGGAATCACGCCTCAAATGCCGAGAATGGTCCCGGACCTGCTTATTTTCAGCGGGGTATTTCTGCTTGGCATGTCTGTTGCCCGCCATCAAACCATGATCGAACGACGCACGACCATACAGGATCTACCTATTTCTGCATTGACGATCCTGGGCTTGGCAATTTTATATGCTTATTTTGCATTCCAGTGGGACCTGCCTTTTGAGAAGCTCGGCGCGGTAGTGGCATTTGCCGTATTAACACATTCCTTCTACGATCTGACGCGTGAATTTTTGGAGCGCCAGCGCATTCGCCATGAAGGCACATTTCGGCGACAATTGCGACAATTGGAAAACCTGAGTACAAGCGAGGAAGCGCTTCAGGTTCGTTTACAGGATGGGCTGGACTTATTATGTGAGACACTAGCCTCATCAGGTGGATTCATTGCCATTCGACGTGACGAAAACTTTGTTGTGATTGCTACAAAAGAGTCTGTGCCAACGAATAGCCCGCTTCCTCCTGAGGCTGTTGCTTGCGAAGATATATCTCACCCCAAAAGTGACCAACTTCCAAATATTGCCTGGGTCGCTCCGGCATTCGAAGGACCGACTCAGGTGGCGGTGATTGCTCTCAGTCATCCCAAAGCCAAACTGGATTATTCCGCTGGAGACCTTGAGTTATTGGCTGAGGTCGCGGACCAGGTGGGCTCGCTTATCTCTTTGAGCAATCTGACCGTAGGACGCGCCAATCAGATCCAACAACTAGTCGTCGAATCTCAAATACACGCGAACGAACTAAATTCAATTGCAGGCGAAATGATCGCAGCGATCTCCACGAATTTCGACTCAGAATTCATTAAAACCGTTGAAGAGGGTCTGCGCAATTTATCTGATTACATCACCTTGGGACAATTGCCTCTTGCCAGCCAGATGAACATTACCGGAGATTCGCATATTGAGTGCGGCAAGCAATTAAACAAATTGCTGATCGATTCCATTGAATCCTTGCGCCCCGCCGAAAAGCGACCACCCGAACCTCTCCCACGCGTTTGGTATAGTTATGCGGTCTTGTACGATGCCTATGTGGAGGGCGTTCCAAACCGCGAGATTATGGCGCGCCTGTATATCTCGGAAGGGACTTTTAATCGTACAAGGCGAAATGCCTTACGCGGTCTTGCCAGACTGTTGAGTGACAGGAAAAACAAGACACAGTCCTGAAAAGAACGCCACCCTTAAAAAATCACCTATTCATTGACCCCGGGAATATATGTTGTACACATTTACTGTCGTTATTAACTTCATAGCCATGGCTGTCGCGGTCTGGCTTGGGATTTACATAGTCACCCGCAGTTCACGCAGTGGAATTGCCTGGCTGGCTGGGCTCGCTCTTTGGTCAATTGCTGGCTTCTTTTTTAACGTTCTGCTTGCCCTTAACCCACCCCCCTCTCCTGCATTAGTACCTCTATGGATGCGTCCCCTGCTATGGTTCTGGCCCAAAGGTGCTTTTGACAGTGGTTGGGGCAACTGGTTGAAAGGCTGGCAAATGACACCGGCAATCATGATCTGGCACCATGTCACTGTGCTCATCCGCTCCGAGCATATGAACCCCTGGCGCTGGACGCGTGTGATCCTTGGATACGTAATCGCCCTCGTTGCTATTATCGGCCAGCGTTATACCGATCTCGTTTTCACAACCACAAATGGAGATCCGCTTTATCTGACCACGCTGGTTCCCGGTCCACTGTATCCCTTATATATGTTCGCTCTTTTTATCTTTACGTTTCTAAGTCTTGTGAATCTTATTCGCTCGGCAAGAGCCGCTCCAACCCTGGTGCAGAGGAAGCAGCTCAATCTAATGGTAGCAGCCACAGTCATCGCCGGGCTAGCAGGACCAATTTCCTATATTACTTTTAAGTTGAATTACCTCCTGCCGCGCGTCACCGTCACCTCGTTGCTTGGCTGTGCGATATTCATGATTGGTTATGGTGTAGCACGCTATAGCGCCTTTATGGAAGGGAGGGTCATTGGGCGTGACTTTCTATATAACGGCGTTGTTGTCCTATTGATTGCCACGATCTATCTGCTGGTGGTTTGGAGTTCTGTAGTGGTTTATGGAGTACCCGTTGTAGCGGTTGCCATTGTAGCGATCCTGGCAATCCTGACGCATTCGCTCGTCGACATTGGCCGTCGCTTTTTCGATTTTGTATTCTATAGCCGCGAAACCCGCGAACTGCG
>DASWEH010000325.1:0-7307 GCA_036394895.1 Anaerolineales bacterium | reverse complement strand
TCCGTTACATCTCAAACTTTAATTCTTTCGTAGCGGCACAACTAGTATCAAAACACACCTATTAGGAGCATAAATGTCATATTTAGTCGTGTCTTGTAAAGATGAGAAGTTGTTTTGGATACTCACCTTTCATGGATTTGTTTCTATTGTATGAAATGGAGGGAAAAGCCGTTAGAGGTGTTCACCTCTATTTTGCTAGGGGAACTTTGCTTGATTTTCAGGCTCTCAGCACAGTTTGCGCTTAAGAATTGGGACCGTGAAAGAAACATCCTCCTTTTTTTCCTTTCGGTACAACTTTACTCAGGTGTCCACTGTGCACCTCAAGTATCAGTTCTTCAGTCACCTTCAATTCGGCTTTCCCTCTGATAGCGCAGGCTTGATCACTTGCTCATGGGAATTGTATATGAATATGTTATGGAATTCGAAAACAGGAACCATATAATTTAAGAACAAATCCATTTTCTTAGGACTCTACAGCCAGGAGGTAATTCATTATGATCGCAGCCAAATCTTCTCAACCGATGCCCGGCGAACCCTATCGTCTCATGTCGTATTTCGTCTTCCTGACTGTGATTGGAGCAGGGATATTGCTGGGGCTTAACTGGAAAAAATTGGGCAAACCAGAATGGCAGGCGAGAACTATCCTTCTTTCAATTTTTTTACCTATCACTATGGTTGCCTTAGCCATCGGCTGGATCGTACTTCTCCTCCCTTATCCTGTCCTTCCCACACAATTCGTCATGAGCATCCCTATGCTGGCATTCGGAGCCAACGTTGGCTTCGTTTGGGGACTGGCACGCTTACAAAATGGTGCGTATAAAAAGTTTAAAAAAGAGGGATATGAAGCACTTCAAACGTACGAATATCATGTGGATGATGCACTTTTCTTTGGGGGAATTGTTATGTTGGTCTGTGCTTTGTTCGGTGTATTTATCGTACCCATGCTTTGATTTCTTGTTGGACACAAAACAGCTTTATAACGCTAACGATGTAGCTTTTATTAAATAACTTGGGCGAGGTTTCCACCTCACCCAAGTTTTCTTGCTTTAATAAGGGCTTTATGCTTATTATTGGATAGGTTCACCCTCAGGCGATATCAGATTCCACGTGCCGTCAAAATCTTCCATGGCCTGACCAGCAGCATCGCCAGCCGTCGTATCCTCTGCAAAGGTATAGAGTAGATGACCATTGTACGTAACCTGCATTGTGCCATCGTCACGTGTGATCGTGCCTAGCAGGGTTGCATCTACACCCTCACCAGCGGCTGGGGTGCCCTGGCTAGCCAGAGGGATCCATTCCGCAGCACAATCGTCAGTACAGGCACTTGTACCGCCAGTATCGAGCGAAAAGACATACAGGGGCATTCCCTCACCGTTCACCAAGGCAGAACCATACGTTCCGACGTCGGCGACATTCACGGTCGCTTCACCAGTGACAGGGACACCTACTGTTGCAGTTTCAGCAACAGACGGCGTGTCTGTAGCTGCCGAGGTGTCTGTTGCCACTGGCGGTTCGGTAGCCGCTGGTGATTCAGTCGCAGGCGGTTCAGTGGCCGCTGTTGTTGGCTCGAGCGTTGCGGGGGATTCCGTCGCGGCAGCAGGCGCACAGGCTGCCAGTACAAGAGCTAATGCACATATAGCTCCCAGTAAAGTTGGATATTTCATTCTTACTCCTTTCAACTAAATAAGGTTCTGTTACTATACAGGTGACATGTATTGAACTCAATGGGGAATGTACCTAGTTAATGGCGGAATACCCGCCCATTCATTAAGTTAGGACTAAACTTTTTTAACCAAAATTAATTTGAATGTATGGTTAGATGAATCACAAATAAGAAAGACAAATAAAAAGAGACCAGATCTTTGCAAACCTGATCTCTTCTCTCCATCGTTTAGTCAGCAGGAAGTAGCTCTGGATCGATCTCCGGTTCGTTCGCAGACTGAGAGTTCGCGCGGCTAACGAAGAACAGCGCGGGGGTGAGAAGCAGACCCGAGGTCACGAGTGAAGCGACTGCTGAACCCAGGGAGGCGATCACAGCGACAACAGGCCCACCGAGCGTCTGACCGATGGCATCCACCTGTCCAAACATCGAGTGGACAGTGGCGCGCACCTGCGAATCCAGTTTCTGATTGACCCATGCTGTTTGCAGAGGGATGTGAACATTACGCAGAACACTGATCACCAAATACAGACTCAGGCTCAGGAAAAGAAGTGGCGAGAGCGCAAATCCAATCAACGCGACGGAAATGGTCCCGGTCACAATCAACACTGCGCGTCCAATCGCGACCGAACTGGTCGAATCGACGCGTTTCTCCACAAAGCGAACGACAAGAATGGTGAGGATCGCACCTGCTACGCGCAGTACAGCAAAGAACGCAACCTGGTTATTGCCAAAGATCACCGGCAACTCAAAATGATCAAGCAGATGCTTGACCCATAGTCTGTCAAAGCCTTCACTATACAGACCGTAGAACAGACCGATGAATACAATATTCATCAGACGCGGTCTCGAACGGACCGCCTTCACACCCTGGTTGAAGGTATGCCACATGTGCTGCCAGGTATTACGATCTTCGCGCGGCGTAGGATGAAATCCCGTCTCAGGCATGATGAACGCCAGCGCAACTCCAATCAGCATCACGCCCAGGGAACCGACTCGAAGCGGCAGAGCAACATTATTTGCGCCGACGAGCATGGAGGCTCCCATACCAAAGAGTGAAGCAAACAACCCAATCTGGGTTCCGCGCAAAAACAGTTTATTCGCATCCTCCTCCCCCACTTCATCGGTGATCCAGGCCTGAGTTGCACCCGAAGTGAAGGTGTAGCCCAAACCCCAGATAACTTGCGCGAGCAGAATGGGCAAGAACAAAGGAAAAAATCCCTCGATGAGGAAACCGGCTCCCATCATCAGATATCCGATGATGATGGACATTCTGCGCGAATAGACGTCCGCGACGATACCGGTCGGCACTTCGAACACAAACGCCGATACTTCAAGCGCTGTGCCAACCAGAATGAGTTGGACAGGAGTCAACCCCGCGACAGTTGCCTCATACAACGACGTGACCACAAACATCATCGAGAAGAATGCCGAGGCGCTGAACTCAATGAACAGATAGACGAATCTTGCGTTTAACTTTAATTTGGAAAACATATTACCCTTTGTAAAGCTTACACGGAAATTGTTCCGCTATGACGGGGCCGCAATTCTTTACAAGGATTGTCAAAAAGGAATTGCGGCGAGTTCAGGCAGGAGAATATTCTCCGTTGTGCCAGAATTTGATGGTTGAAAATACGATTGTCATTTTTATCTCCAATTTTCGAGAAGGAGGAATCAAAGTCTTTGCACAGCACCCCGCGGGCCAGACTTTGGTTTCAACGACTGGAGTCGTTGACTCCTTTTATGCTACCGGGTAAACATTTGATAATTTTTTCGGGAAGAGGATATTGAGCAGGACACGCACATCCTCTGAAGTGCACCAGCAATCTGCAAAGGTGTATTCCAATTCCTTGAAACTTCGATAGCCAAAAAGCAGTTGTAAAAAAGTAAGATCAGGAAATGCGGCATCTCCTTCTTCACTTGGCGAGGGTTTCCAGGGTTCAATTGCTGCGATCGTTCCCCGTTCAATCCTGATTCGCAAACCAGTGCGGTAAAAACTGATAAGAATCTCATGTGAATGCCCGGCTGCGATTGAGTCTGCCAATCGCTTTTCCAGCACTGGTCGGATGTGATTCAGGAAGCCGCGCAAGTCTGAGATACGCAAATACCACGCGTATGGATCACGGGTCGTGGGCAGACGATTGCCCAACGCTTCATAAGCAGGATGCGCAGCGCCTAGCACAAAACCAAACGAAAGAAATTCACCGCCATCGCGTTTTGCATATTCCTGTCCCTTTGCCCACAGATAACGAGCCACACTCGGTGTTGCTTCGAGCCAGGAGACTCCGGGTTTGAGTTCATAGCGTGCGGCAGCCAAGCTGCTCTGCTGGTTGTAGCCGGGATGTCTAAAAAAGCCCACCAGCTCACCTGCTTTGTCCTCGATCACACAATTGACCCAGCAATTATTGCTTTCACTGCGACCCATCAATTCATAGCGAAAGAGTTCCGGCGTACGCTCACACGCAACCATAGAGCGTGCCTTCGTTTGGTCGTAGAGTTTTTCAATGATCGGTAAATCGCCTTCCTGTGCGGCTCGAATCGTGTAAGGCTCCGTTTCGCCTTCTTTCAATTTCGGCAATTGAGCTTTACCACCGAAGCGCCGACCGTCTAGATCCAAGGCCATCTCATAACCAAACTGGCGATAGTAGAACGGAATCCCTGTAATGGCTTGCACCGTTTCGCCGCGTTCCGCACTCCACTTATGAACTTCTTCGAATTGCATTCGAACGAGTCCACGGTTGCGGAATTCCGCCAGGGTTCCCACCAGTTCAGGACGACCGACACCAAACTTGATCCCCTCATAGGACCAGGTTTGCGAGATTAAATTTGTTGTGGAAACGATCCGTCCGGTCGCGGCTTCTTCCACAATGGTGAAATCGTCTGGATGAAACGTTGGATGAGGCAATGTCAGCAGGTCATGCGTCCAGGCCGCGATGCATTGTCCGTCCGGGTCATTATCGGTATGGATGGCGCGATTGAATTCCGCCAGTTCGTCTGCATCTTCGGGGGTTGAACGGCGCAGAATCAAACCATCCCCCAGATCGCGCAAAAGTGTTTGTCCTTTGGTGAACATATGCGTAGCTATCCTGTGGATAATTTATCCTGTCGGGCGATTACCCAGCATAGGGCTGGTCGTGCCCGCGCACCCGCAAGGGGGTCGCCGTTACTAGCGAAGCACGCCGCCGGAGGGCGGCAGTGTGGATAAAAGTTTTTTCAGTTGCTTCAAAGCGGATTCGGGATCTTTGAAATAGATTCCTTTCATGCCGACTTTTTCACACCCTTCGATGTTTATTAAGAAGTCATCGACGAAAATGGCTTCGTTCGGACTCACCCCAAACTGCTCCAGGGCAATTTGGAATATCTTCGGTTCAGGCTTGACCGCGCCCACCTCTGCCGAGATGATCAGCTTGTCGAAGGCATCATCGAACTTTTCCCTGACGATGAAATCGCGCAAATCACCCCAGGCGTTCGAGATGAGTCCCGTTTTATATTTGCCGCGCAGCGACCGGATGTACGCAACCAAAGTACGGTCGACGATATCTCCGGCAAAGAACTCCTCGCGTATAGCAACCAGTTCCGAGGCGGGGCGTTTCAATCTTTTGATCACCGAGTCCCAATGATCCTCTGAGCTGATCTCACCCATGGAAGCCCGTTGACCCGTGTCGCTATCAAAAACAATTTTGTTCAGGTCGTCATATTCCATGCCGAGCTTCTCAGCCAGTTGTTGGCGTGGTGCCTGAAACTCCGTGCGTACGATGACTCCACCGAGGTCAAAGAAGACAGCTTTGATAGTCATTTGCTTTTCTGCGATTTTCCCTTACCAGCAGACTTTCTCGCATTGCTTTTCTTTGTATCAGCAGAAGGCGTCGTTTGCCGGGCGGCGGGTTTCCGTTTGGATTCGGCAGGCGTTGCTGTAGGCTTCGGTTTGGATGCGCCTTTCTTAGCAGGAGAAGGCTCAGGTGTGGAGGCAGCCTCAGCAACGGGAGACGTTTCCTCCGTCGGGAGAGGCGCTTCCTGTTGAGGGTGCTCCTTCATCTCCGCTTCGAATTCTTTGAGCTCATCCCGCCAGTTCGGCATCGCCATCTCCAACCGTTGACGAGGAATTTGCGTGGCGCGCCTGCAGCGTGGGCAATGCGCATCATAGTGAGTTAGGTTCTTTGAATCCACTTCCTGCAACGCATCAAGCAGGGCTACGCGACCGAGAGTGTAGGGTGTTTGACAAAAAGAACAACGGATGTTCATGGAGACTCCTCTTCAAAATAACTTTTGGGATCACCTTGCGAAGGTTTCGATCCTCGGGTTTTACTCTCAGACAACTAACCTTCGCAAGGTTTCTTGTTAATTACGAAAGAGATTCTACACTGATTTCAGTACCCGCACGCAGTTCCTTTTCGTACTGGTCAAACGCCTGTTGCACGTGCATACCCGCATTCTCATAGAGGCGGAGCGCACCGGTCAGGTTTTGGGCATCCACGCCCAGTCCAACTTTACGTTTGCCGCGTCGATAAAATTCGTTGAAGGAATGACGCAGAAGCGCCAGACCAATACCACGCTTGCGCCAGGGACGGCGCACACCCAGAGAGCCAACCCAGCCCAGATCAGGATCGTCGTAGGTACGAGGGCGGCAAAGGTTAACACCGGCAATTTCATCTCCATCCATAGCAAGGAACCAGAGCGATGGGTCAAACCCTTCATAATTGATCATGAAATATTTGAAGCGCTTGAAGCCCTCCTCGAAGGGCGGCTCCACAAAGCCGAAATGGTCGCGAAACGCGTCGGTATCGGCGCGGTATACGGCTTCAGCATCTGTTTCTGGATTGAAGGTACGGAGCATGATGCCCTCCGGGAATTCCGCTTCTGGGATGGGCGCATCCAGATTGATGCGCATGTGATAGGAACTACGGATGTGATGATAGCCCATGTCCTCAAACAACCTCTTCGGTTTTTCAGCCTCGCGGTACGTTCCGACACGTGGCGCAAAGCGCAGTCCAGCAGGCACGTTTGGAAGCTCCTGCAACGCGCGCTGTTCTGCCCAATGTAACAGCCATGCTCCAATCCCCAGGTCTTCATAATCGGGATGGATACGACTCCACATCCATGGGTGGACGAGGGGTTTCGAGGTGGTCCACACTTCAATGTAGCCAGCCATTTGACCGTTCGGTGCAAAGATGAGACGAATATCCTGTGCGGGATCAAAGCCGGGTGACTCCCATTCCTTGCGGGCGGCTTGTACATCCGTGATCTCATCTCGTCCGATGACAGAGTGAGACCAGCGGTTGAAAAGCACCAATGCAGGTTCCACATCGTCTAGATTTGCGCCTCGGACGGTGAAGCCTTCGGGCAATTCGACGATGTTTTCTTTTTGATATTGTGCGTTCATTTTATTCCTTGTTTAGCCACAGAGTGCACAGAGATCTTTGAGTTTTTAAAACTCATCTTCTCTATGATCTCGGTGTGTAATCTTTATTTCTCATCAATTTCGCGGCCCGTGCGCAATTCCTTCTCATAGAACACAAACTCACTGACGGCGCGCATGCCAACCTTTTGATATAGACGTGTGGCACCTGTGGGATTCTGCGCATCTACGCCAAGACCAATGGTGGTAGTACCACGTTTATAGAATTCACCGAACGAGTGGAGAAGCAAG
>DASWEH010000324.1:0-10639 GCA_036394895.1 Anaerolineales bacterium | reverse complement strand
TTGAGTTTTATCAAAAGATGGGGTATATCATTACAGGTATCGTTCCAGACGCTAATGGTATCGGCAAGCCTGACATTTTAATGGCAAAGAGAGTTTAATGGAGTCCAACGACTCCTGACTTTGCATTTCAACGACAGGAGTCGTTGGACTCCATTCCCAATAAACTAATGCGTCTCTGTCACTTTTGTGATTGAGCGCGGCTTTTCAGGGTCATATCCTTTGACTTCCGTGAGGTGGCAGGCAAACAATTGAGCGGGAATAATGCTTACTAAAGGAGTCAGCCATTCGGGGATCTGAGGCGGGAGTTGGATCGGCGATTGAGCAAGGGCGAGGATATCTGCATCATCCGAGATGACGACCAGCTCCGCATCCTTCTCTTTACGGAGGCGTGTCAGCATATCCCGCATCGTTGCCTGAACTTTGCCATTCGGCGCGACCGCAAGAACAGGGAATCCACCTTCGACCATTGCAATGGGACCATGCTGAAAATCAGCAGACGAATAAGGCTCTGCAATCAAATACGTTAACTCTTTTAATTTCAATGCCCACTCAAAGGCAGTCGCATAATTGAATCCGCGACCTAACGCCACACACTGACTCATATAACGGTAGCGTTGGGTCATTTGCGCAATTTCCCGATCAAGCGCGAGCGTTTGCTCTGCCCATTTCGAAACAGAAGCGAGTTCACTCCATCGTTCAACTGAATTATTCAATGCGGCGGAGATCATTGCAATCGCCATCAGTTCAGCTGTATATGTCTTTGTGGCCGCGACCGCTTTTTCAGGACCGGCTTGAATATCAAACACGAAATCAGCAGCTTTCGCCAATGGCGAATCAGGGATATTGGTAATGGCAAGCGTAAGGCAGCCTTGGTTGCGTCCCTCTTCAAGAACACTGACGATATCAGGGGACTGACCCGATTGCGACACACCGACAACCAACGCGTTATTCAAACGCGGTGGCATTTGATAATACGTAAACAAGGATGGCGTTGCCAATGCAAGCGGAATACCATTGTGCGCACCCCACAGATAGTTTGCATATCTACCTGCGTTATCAGAGGTACCGCGTGCAGCCAGAAATGCATATTGCACATCGCGCGATTGAATTGCTTTCGCAATTTCAAGAACTGTTTGTTTTTGATGATCAAGCAGGGAAGTAAGTCGTTCAGGTTGTTCGAAGATTTCGGAGTGAAGTGTCATATTGTCCTCTTGAAAGATTCTACTGCTTTTCTTATAACACATAAGGTTGATATTCAAAGATATTTACAGAGTATCGCATAATTTACTAAACCGAACTTGTGATATTCACTCGTAATTTGTACCAAAAAGTTCAGTAATTTATGAGACAAGCGATAAACTGATCACATGGATGTATAAATAAATATATTTCAACATGCGTAGAAACAATATGAGATCATTCAAAGAAAATATTTTGCATGACTATAGAAGAAATAAAACCTTCACAACATGTGAATAGAAATAATTGATGATGGATGATCATGGAACATATAAATAAAAAAATATTTTGTTGATTCACATAATGATAATTACTCACAAAATTTTAAACTTATTTATCATCAAAAACCTTTACATAAATTCATTAATAGATACAATCAATAGTGTTGCATATAAAAAATTTATATTGATTCAATTAATAGATTCATTGAATCATGTAATAACAAAAAATTTATCAACGACAATCATATGCAACACAATCAAGTTCATGCCATATCAATACTCGATGACTTGATTGAATAATAAAGGAAAAGGACTCGACATGTATCTCTGTGTATTATCAAGCATTCCTGATGCGAATGATGTTCCTTATGATCCTTCGCCACACATGAATGGATATAAATGGAAACATTATCAGGTAAATCCGAAGAACGTTGAAAAACAAATACGTGATCTCTTGAATGAGGGGATTGATATATTCTTCAACCTATGCGATGGCACACCCGACGATGCCCTTTCAGGTATTGGTCTTGTGCAGATCATGGAAAAGTTAGGTGTAGCCTTCACAGGTGCAGACTCCAGTTTCTTTGACCCTTCACGTCAGGAAATGAAGGCCTATGCAAAGAAATCCAATGTCCCAACACCAGGTTGGGTGATGGTGGATCGCCTCGAAGATGTGGAACGAATTTCAAAACGATTGCGCTTCCCTATTCTCGTCAAGCCGCCCCACGGATATGCCAGTGTTGGTATCCGGCGTGAATCTCGCTGTGAGAATCTGAATCAGCTGAAGGTTCAGGTGGAACGTGAAATCGAAGAATTTGGGCGCGCACTCCTCGAAGAGTTCATCGAAGGGCGTGAGTTCACCTGTCTGATCACGGAAAACCCTGATGATCCAAACGATCCCATCACATTCAAGCCGGTTGAATTCATTTTCCCTGAGGGTGAATCATTCAAGCACTACAATATGAAGTGGGTTGAGTACGAGAAGATGAACGTTGCGCCTGTGAAAGACCCACGCATCGAAAAAGTTCTCCGCGACCAGACTACGCGTTTGTTCAAGGCGATGGGCGGGAATGGCTACGCGCGCTGTGACTATCGTATGGCTGCGGATAGCACGATCTACATGCTTGAGATCAATCCGAATTGCGGCATCTTCTATTCTCCTGAAGAACCAGGTTCGGCAGATTTCTCGTTGATCCACGATCCTGTCTACAATCATCAGAAGTTCCTAAAATTGATTATCCGTTCCGCCCAAAAGAGACAGAATACTCTACTTTCTGCAAGAAGGAACAAGCGACAGGTAAAGAAACAACGAGTGGAGCAGATGGCATATACGTAAGTAATCAGTGTTCAGTGAATAGTTATTCAATGAGCGGACAGATATAATGTCCGCTCATTTGTTATACCCAAGTGCCAGAAGTATAATGACGTTATGAAAATGCCTGAACGAATCGAAACTGAACGGCTTGTTTTACGCAAGCCGCGCATGGAAGATGCGTTAATTCTCTTCACTGCGTACATGCAAGACCCGGAAGTGACGCGTTATACAACCTGGCGCCCGCATCGACAACTACAAGAGGCAGAAGACTTTATTCGTAACAGCATTACCGCATGGGAAAACGGAACTCGTTTTCCTTTTGTTATTACGCTCAAGGAAAAGGATACGCGACCGAAGCCACACGCGCCATTATCCATTGGGCTTTTCAACAATCAACGATTTATCGCGTCAACGCCTCAACCGATATTGAGAATGTTGCATCACAGAAGGTATTGGGAAAGGCAGGCATGGTGCGCGAGGGATTATTACGAAAATACATCGTTCACCCGAATACCACGCGATAGCTATATCTATGCCATAACAAAATAAGCCATGGAGGAGACATGTTGAACAAAAAAATTACATTTATTGGTCCGGGCGTGATGGCAGAAGCCATGATCGCAGGTTTGTTGCGCAAGAAATTAGCCAATCCTGAAAATATCCTGGCTTCGGGTCCACGCGAAGAACGCGGCGCTGACCTAAGCAAGAAGTACAAAATCAAAACATCAGTGGATAATGCCTCTGCTGCTTCCCACGCGGACGTGGTCGTGCTCTCTGTCAAACCACAACGACTTAGCGAAGTGATGACAGGATTGAAGGGCATTCGCAGCGACGCGTTGGTCCTTTCGATCATTGCGGGTGCAAATATCAAAAAGATCAGCACGGGACTGAAGCATAAATCTGTGGTGCGTTCGATGCCGAACACGCCGGGGCAGATTGGCGAAGGAATCACCGTCTGGACTTCCTCAAAAGAAGTGACAGAGGAACAGCAGGAAATGGCACGAGCCATTTTAGGCGCGCTGGGTGAGGAAGTTTTTGTCGAGGATGAAAGTTATCTGGATATGGCAACCGCGTTATCAGGTTCAGGTCCCTCCTATGTGTTTCTCTTTACCGAAGCCTTGATCGATGCAGGTGTGCACATGGGCTTCCCACGCCGCATTGCCGAGCAATTGGTCTTACAAACGATCAAAGGCTCTGCTTCGTTTTACGAACAGGCAGGGCGACATCCTGCAACATTACGAAATCAAGTGACATCACCTGGAGGAACATCCGCAGAAGCATTGTACTATCTCGAAAAGGCAGGTTTCCGCACCGCGATTTCCCGCGCAGTTTGGGCAGCCTATCAACGGTCATTGGAGTTAGGGAAGGAGAAGCCTGGCCACATTGACACGCATGGTGAAGAAGAAAAATAGACCTGCAACCATTTCTTGACGCCGTTCAAAAGAGGTTTACCGATGAAATCAAATCCAACCCGCCATAACAAGTCGTCGGACGAAAACAGAGCAGTTATTGACGAAATCCTAGGCAAGTTGTACACGCAGGCAAAAGCACAATTTGGCAATGCCATCAAATCGTTCTGGTTCTATGACGGCGACCTGTGCCCAGCCTGTATGGCGCGCCCAATCGGTGTAGTGAAATTCAAAGGCAAGGACGCGTTGGCGATCAATGCGTTCATCTATCGAGAGCGCGGCGTGTTGATTGGATATTTCCTATGCGAGACTTGCGCAAAATATATCTTCAAAGAGGCGCAGAAAAATCCATACAAACAGACGCCTCTACACGCCGACATTGAACAAAATTTAATTGCCGCCTACCACAAACATTTAGCGTCTCTCGACGCCTAAGCGCCAGACCGGTGAATTCTCCCTAAGTCTGTCTCTACTTACTTGCTTTATAATTCGGCGGGCAATTACAAATTACCAATTACGTAAAACTGCTTACTGAACACCGGTTACTGAATTATGTCTCTCATCACTGCAAACTCCCTCTCTAAATCCTTCGGCGCGGAAGACCTTTTCGCCAATGTATCCTTTTCCGTAGCAAAAGGTGCACGTCTCGCCCTCGTCGGTCCCAATGGCATTGGCAAGACGACACTTCTGCGCATCCTCATCGGACAGGAAGAACCCTCCTCAGGAACCGTCACGCGCGCCAAGAGTCTGCGCATTGGGTATCTTCCTCAAGAAGCAGACTTTGAATTGCAAGGCGAGTTATGGGATGTCTGCCTTGAGCCGTTCGCAGACCTCATCCGCATGCAGGGGGAACTGGAAAAACTTGAGGTCGAAATGTCTGACCTTATGAAACGGGAACAGGCAATGGTCCGCTATGGAACGCTTCAGCATGACTTCGAGAGGCGCGGTGGATATGTCTATCAAATCCAGATCAAACAAGTGTTGACAGGGCTCGGTTTTGATCCAGCTGATTTTCACATGTCGCTCGATCATCTTTCAGGCGGACAGCGCACGCGCGCCCATCTGGCGCGGCTTCTGCTTTCAAATCCCGATATCCTGTTACTCGATGAGCCAACCAACCATCTTGACATCCGGGCGGTCGAATGGCTGGAAGGATATCTCTCGCAATGGGATGGCGCGGCGATCATCGTTTCGCACGACCGTTATTTTCTCGATCACGCCTGCAATGCCCTACTTGAAATGGCGATCAGCGGCGCGGAATATTATCGCGGCAATTACACAACCTACTTGAGCGAGCGCGAGAACCGCTGGCAGCATCGCTTTGAAATTTTTGAAAGCGAAAAAGAAAAACTCTTAAGAGAAGTTGAATACATCAAGAAAAATATTTCGGGGCAAAACACATTGCAAGCCAAAGGCAAACTGAAACGGCTTTCGCGCGTTGTGCAAGCCATCGAACAGGTGGGCATGGACACCGCGGTCAACACGAATTGGTCGCAGCTGGATGTGGAGACGACGACCAGCCCATTCAGCGTGGAAGAAGCAGAGCGACGCGTACGCGCGCTTCGACCGCCTCAACGCATCGTGCCTGATCTTGGACTGCATCTGCGTTCCACACAGCGTTCTGGCGATTTGGTGATCCGCACCAAAAATTTGCAAGTGGGTTATGCTGACGACTTGCAACGTGGCATTCCTGGCAAAATGCTTTTCCGCGCGCCTGACATCGAACTGCGCCGAACAGACTGCGCGGCGTTGATCGGACCTAACGGCGCGGGCAAATCAACGTTTCTCAAAACGATCCTTGGTCAACTCGAACCGTTAGCGGGTGAGGTGATCCTCGGAGCGAGTCTGCATGTTGGCTACTTCGCGCAAGCGCACGAAGGACTCGACCCTGAGAAAACAGTGCTCGATGAAATTCTGACGCAGTCACCTGGCATGTTACCCTATCAGGGACGCGATTACCTCGGCAAATATCTTTTCTCTGGTGATGACGCTTTCAAAAGCGTGTCCATGCTTTCCGGTGGCGAACGCGGTCGACTGGCATTAGCAAAGCTTGCCTTGCAAGATACGAATCTATTATTGCTCGATGAGCCCACCAATCATTTGGATATTCCTGCGCAGGAAGTTCTTCAATCCGTGCTGGACGCATACAAAGGAACGATTTTGTTAGTCACACATGATCGTTATCTTGTCGATGCGCTGGCAACTCAGATTTGGGAAATCAATCCCGATGAATCGCAGATGATTGTTTTCAATGGCACGTATTCACAGATGAAAGAGGAAAGAGAGAAAGAAGTAGCGAGGCTCACGACACAACAAGTGGAAAAGATCGATAGTCGAAACTTGAATATCGAAGCTCGCAAATCACAAAATGCGAAGATGAAAGAGGAAAGACGAAAGATAGCGCAACTGCAAGAATTGGAAAACACCATTGCAGAGCTCGAAGCGAAGTTGGCGAATTTGAGCCTGCAATTGGAAAGTCCGTTTGTGAAGCCAGCCGAAGCCGCGAAATTAGGGACGGAGTATGAACGCGTGCAAAGAGAAATGGATGAGAAGCTGGGTGAATGGGAGAGAATGCAGGGATAATGGTTTGCTATAATCAGAGCAACGAGGAGATTCAGTGATTCACATCATTCGTGACCGCGTCACATCCAAACAATTGAGAGAAATGCTTGAGATGCTTGAAACCTATATCAAACTTGCTGTTGATACTGAGCGCGAGATTTTGGCAGGTGGTGGTGCTATGCACGCAGACTGTGAAGCTGTTTTGCTCGAAGATGGCAGTCAACAAGAATTTATCTGGGGCGCAGACTGGAATCCATCTGCTCAACAAGTCACATTTGAATCTCTTATCAATATTCGTCCACGACAGAATAATCCATCCATGGAAATCCTTGATCCAAAAATCCGTGAACGAGTAACGGAAATCACTGTGAAACTCTTAGGTGATGTATGAAAGATTGGACTGCTATCCGCGAACGTTACATGCGTGATGATCTGCCTGTCCGTTTAGGTGGACTGGCGGCAAATTTAAGTCGTATCAAATCATTTTCGGCAAACGAAAAAAGCCGCGACACGGTTGCCAGCCTAATAGATGAATCCAAAATGTTTATCGAGTGGACAGCCGCACAAGCAGAAACCGAAACAGCCGCGAAACTGGTCGAGTTACAAGTGCAATTAGCCCTCTGGCAATTACAATGGCAAAGTATTTGGAGCGATTCTTCCAAGCGTGGCCAATTTGCTGAACAATCAAGCGCGTGGTCAAAGCAAGTGCTTGAAATGTCAGGGCTGTTGAAATAAGAAGTTGAGCATCCAATTGGAGAGTCCAGCCGAAGCCGCGAAATTAGGGACGGAATATGAACGGATGCAGAAAGAGGTGGATAAGAAGTTGGGCGAGTGGGAAAAAATGCAAGGATGATGGTGGACGATAGACCATGGTCTATCGTCCAAGAGCTACTTATGGGAATCATATCTCCTAAAAAGCTTACTACTGCTTCAAAAGCTTTTATCACTTTACTGCTAATAATCTTCTCCCCGATTTTGATCATTGCAGTATTCCTTTATCTTTTGTGGGGAGCAATCTTGTACATTGTGATATGGCTGACTTGGCAGAAACAGCGTGTCTTATTTGTGTACTCTGACAGCCCAGTTTGGAAGGATTACATCGAAAGAGAAATTCTTCCCTATATACAAGACCGCACCGTGATCCTAAACTGGTCAGAACGAAGAAACTGGAAAAATTCATTAGCCGTTTTGGCGTTTCGATATTTTGGTGGGTACAGAAATTTCAATCCGATAGCGATCGTGTTTCGTCCCTTTCACTTTGTGAAAACATACAGATTTTTTGAAGCCTTCAAGGAGTTCAAGCATGGTAATCCCAAGGAGGTTGATCAAATAAAAAAGGAATTGTTTGACTATATAGGAATCTGATTATGGCTCAGGTTGTAGGTGGAAACCTGTCGAATGACACTATTTTGATACTTGGGGAAAATGCTATACTGTTTGTAGATATGGGGCTATTCGGTTCTAGCGCTTGTCTCACGCATAACATGCGTAATTAAACTTTTTGATTTTGTAGGCTGAAATTCAAATGGCAGGTTTAATTATGCGGCACTTTGTAAAAGGAGGCACACATGTCTTGGAAAAGTCAACTACGAAACGACTCATTGCCATGGTTGCTTGAGCCTGAAAATCCGGGCGTTCGCTATCTGGCGCTGCGTGATCTTCTCGATCTTTCTCCTGAGGGGCGCGAACTAAAATCCGCGCGCAAAGCTGTTCATAAAGAGGGCCCCATTGCAGAAGTTCTGTCCAAAATGAATGAAGAGGGGTATTGGGTCAAAGCTGGCCGCGGCTACAACCCAAAGTACAGATCTACGGTTTGGTCCATGATCCTGCTTGCCCACCTCGGCGCGTCCGCGCGCGAAGACAAACGGATCGAACAAGCCTGCAGCTACTTGCTGGATCATATGGCGGAGGGCGGTCAGTTTACATCGAGCACGTCCAGCGCGCCATCGGGAACGATCGATTGCCTGCAGGGGAATTTGTTATGGTCATTGATGGAATTGGGTTGCGAGGATCCTCGTATCAAAAAGGCCTATGAATGGATGGCGCGTACAGTCACTGGCGAAGGTATCGCTCCAATGGAAGACAAAGCCGCACGAATCCGTTACTACGCCTACAAATGTGGGCCGATGTTTGCCTGTGGCATGAATAACAAACTTCCCTGTGCCTGGGGCGGAGTCAAAGTGATGCTGGCTTTTAGCAAATTACCCCCAAAACAGCAAACGCCGTTGATTACGAAAGCCATCAAACAAGGTGTGGACTTTTTCTTTGGGATCGATCCAGCCACCGCAAGATACCCAACGCGAACTGGCGACAAGCCAAACCGTAGCTGGTGGAAATTTGGATTTCCTGTGTTCTACGTCACCGACTTGTTACAACTCGCTGAAGCTCTTGCCGGTTTGGGATATGGCAACGACCCGCACTTATCCAACACTCTGAATATCATCCGTGAAAAGCAGGATAGTGAAGGGCGATGGTTATTGGAATATGATTACACCGGAAAGACTTGGGTAAGTTTCGGAAGCAAGAAACAGCCTAATAAATGGGTTACCTGGCGGGCCTTACGGGTGTTAAAGGCTCTAAATTAAAACATTCCTTAAGAGGTTATTAAGTAAATCATCTTGAGGTGGCACAGGGATAACTGATCCTCGTTGTATACCATGCAGAAGTTGAATTCTCGTTCAAATCTGCGTGGAGGTGCTGTGATGCCCAAAATTGAATTTAGAGGGAAGACCTATAATAACGAGTTCGAGATGCCGTTCGATGTTCGTCAGGCTTACAATGAAGAAAAAGAACGTTCTAATAAAAAGAGTGATGCAAGCGGAAAGTCCTTGACAGATATTGTGGAGATGTCGCCACAGTTGAAGGAAATTTACGAACGGGCACAGGGAAAAGTGGAGGCAAGGCCTGTCTCATCGCGACCTTTGAATGAACTTCCAAAAACAGAAGATATTTACCGCCAATCCGCTCCAGATGACATGAAGCATTTGCCATCCGATGAAAGCATCTATCGACCCTCGGAACCGCTCATCGACCCGGCGAAATCGGTGATCGAACCGGAGTCGGCGTTTCGAATGAACCGATTTGTCTCAAGTATCATCTGGGCTTTACTCCTGGTCGCGGTCGTATTTATCATTATGCAATTCCTTCGCTAAGAAACACGAGTAACGGGGATATCGGTTTGCTATAATCAACCGGCATGAACCCGAACATAAAACTCATCCTGCTTTACACCCTGATTGCAGGCTTGCTTGCCGCGCTGACCAGTCCTATTCCTGGAACATCACTTTTATTAACTGGGTTAGAAATACTGATGGTTGTCCATCTTGCCAAAAAGAATAATTTTGATCTGAGTTTAAAAACACTTGGGTTTTCTGCCACGGCGCTATGGGGTGTATCGAGTGTCTTGAAAGATGCGGGAGTGGAGTTGCTACGTTTCGCACCACTATTGGGATGGGTAGCCGGGGTGATTGTGGCTGTGCTCTTTGTATTCTTTCTGGGGATATTAGCGAATCTATATTTTGGAAGATGAAAAGACCGAGAAGTGATCCCGGTCCTTCCACTGCTATAAATAAAGAGTTTTTACGCCAGCAGAGCCAATTCTTTCGCCAATGTTTGCGGAAGAGATATAGAGGCGAACAAACTGGCAGGGAAAAGGTAATCTTCTTCCGATTCGTCTATAACACGAAGCATCTTATGGCTCTCTGCCTCTTTATCAGGGACAACCTGATAAATCTTACGAGGTTCAAGTGAGGCTTCATAGCCGTCATTTCTAAGACAGACAACAAATTGAGGGGAAGTTTTACTATTCATAGTTATTTTCTAAGAATACGTTTGACCTTGAAATCTTTCCTACCAATTCCATGCGCTTCATACCAGTGAATTTCTGCAAAGAC
>DASWEH010000323.1:0-4833 GCA_036394895.1 Anaerolineales bacterium | reverse complement strand
ACGCGCGTTCGTGCATGTGCCCACGTATACCTCATGCACTTCCAGCCCTTCGACATCTGTCACCGGCTTGACATTATCTACATCAGGGTGACAAGCCACCTGCGGAGTCAAAGTGGCGACACCCACTTCGAGCACACGCTCATAACGCGGATTAATCGGGACAATCCGTTCAAACGGACCTTTGGCCGGAGTCTCTTTTTCAAGATAGTTAATCGTCACTTCATCCGCAGCGATCAAACCGCATTTCGCGCCAATCTCCGTGGACATGTTTGGGAAGATAATACGTTCGTGCATCGGCAGATTGTCGATATATTCGCCACCAAACTCCACCGAACGATAGGTGCCGCCATCCATTCCCAGCAAACCCACAATGTGGATCATCACATCCTTGGCATACACACCAGGTTGAGTCTGCCCGTTCAACGCAACGCGAATCGTCTCAGGGACTTTGAACCAGCATTTCCCTGTGACCCACGCCACGCCGATTTCTGTCGACCCGAGCCCTGTACCAAAAGCTCCCATCGCGCCATAAGTGTTCGAATGTGAATCCGCGCCGATGAGGATGGAACCGGGTGTAACGAATCCCTCCTCGATCATCACCTGATGGCACACGCCTTGCTTGAACAGATATGGCAATTCCTGTTCCTTCACAAAATCAAAGATCTTGCGATGGTTCTCCGCAGCCAACATATTCGGGGCCGGATAAGCGTGGTCGAGATGCAGCACGATTTTGGTCTTATCCAGAATCGGTTTCCCAATCTCGCGAAATGCCTTGATGGCAAGCGGTGTGGTATTGTCGTGGCTCATGATGGTATCCACATCCAATAACAATATTTCACCCGCCTGCACGCGTCTGCCTGCTCTACGTGAAAAAATTTCTTCGATCAAAGTGCCCATGGATTCTCCTTTGTGTCGTTAAATACGTCAACAAGTAAGTATGTACACAGGTAAACAAGTCCACGCTTCTACATGTTTACCTGTAAACCTATCTACATCCTCATCCCTTTCCGTTATATTTTTTCAACACCATACGCGTCTCCGTCCGTTTGACCCCTTGAACAGTACGGATTTCTTCGATCAGGTTATTCAACGCTGCCACATTCTCCACATTCACAAACGCACTGATATCATGGTCGCCTGTCACTTCGTACACGCTGGAAACATTCGCAAACCCGCGTAATCGCCGCACTACCGCAGAGGTATACACATGCGATTCGACTTCAAGCATGACCATCGCGCTGATGTCATGCGGGATGACATCGATCTCTCTCCCCGTGACCTGTTCTGCAATCTCCACAATATCCGCGTCGAAGAGTTGTTTACGCAGGTCACCCATGTTTTTGATTCGAGTAACGATCACCTCCAACTCCGCGGCACTGACTTCGATCCCATATTCGTCCAGACGCGCAGCGACCGCGCTCCTGCCTGTATATTTATCAATGACAATCTTGCGGTCGCGTCCCAGAATCGACGGGTCGAACGGTTCGTACGTACGCGGATCTTTAAGGATGCCATTGGTATGGACTCCGCTTTTGTGGCTAAAGGCATTCTGACCCGTAATTGGTTTATTCGGTGCAAGAAAGAAACCCGATACCTTTTCCAGGTAACCGGAGAGTTCCATCAACGGCTGAAGGTTGAACTTATCCCATCCCTCCAAATTATGAAACGCGAGAATGGTTTCTGCCAGATCAGGAATCCCTGAACGCTCTCCCATCCCATTGACGGTAGTGTGGATGCAATTCGCGCCTGCCCGAATTCCTGCCATGGCGTTTGCCAGCGCAAGGCCATAATCATCGTGGCAGTGCAAGTCGATTTTGCAGGGTATCAATTTCTTCTTCAGCTTGTGCAGTCGCTCGAACATAGTGTGTGGCTGCATAATCCCCAGCGTATCGGCAAAGCTGATCCGGTCCGCACCTGCTTTAATAGCCACGTTACAAACCTCGACCAGGTAATCGAAGTCCGTACGGGTGGCATCTTCGGGTGTGTAACGGACTTTCAATCCCAGGCTATTGGCATAACAAACATGCTCCTGAATAATTGCCAATGCCTCTTTTTCAGTCTTGTGCAATTTTGAATCAAGATGTATTTTCGAGGTCGCGTAAAAAATTGCCACGCGATTCGCGCCGCAGGCTTTGGCGCGATCAATGCCTCGCCGTGTGGCAGTCGAGTGGGCAACGATCTCTGCTCGAAGTCCGAGAGAAGCGATGCGTTCGATTGCTTTGGCAACATTCGGGGAAACAGACGGATCACCTGCTTCGATCATGTCCACACCAATGTGGTCGAGCATCTTGGCAATCTCCACTTTTTCATCCACGGTAAAGTTGACGTAGGGAGTCTGTTCGCCTTCGCGTAAAGTGGTATCTAAGATTTCAATCATGAGTGTTCCTTTTGGAGTCAACAACTCCTGTCGTTGGCAATATCGAAGTCAGGAGAGGTCGCCATGGCACCACAGCGCTGCTTCGGACTCCGGACAAAACAAAAACGCCCTCCGTTATCGGAGAGCGTTTGGATAAACAGATAGAACTACAGTGAATCTTTGTCTATTTCTTGTTTAACCGAAACATGCCCAAACCCGACAACAGAAGTTGCCGATTGGGCTTGCGCTTGGATTTGGTCTCAAAACAAAAAATAGAAAGGGCGGACATTGGACGCTATTTTACTATGCATGAAAAATATGTCAATCTTTTTCTATTACCCATTTGGATAAAAAGATTTCATGCATGATTACCCATACGGGTAGTAGTAATTTCATTCACGCGCTATATGATTAAAAGAATTTATTAACTTTCTAAAAATTATAGACCCTAAAGGTTTTCATCGCAGAGAGGCAAAGAACTCAAACAGAGTTTCGTTGCGATTCCAATATACAGTTTGACCCAAAAAGCTTTAGGGTCTCGAGAGGCTACCCATGCAAACAGAGAAAACATCTTCCGATTCTGATCCTGATCGTCAGGGAGTACGCGCATCACATTCACGTTCATCCAATTGGCTGACCACAGCTGATGTAAAAACATGGTTAGATGAACGTGATGCCTGTGCGTTGGTCGCGTCGATCCGCAAGAACGGCGAAGCAACTCACGGTAATCTCAAGCGTGCCCTGGCGGCATTGAGTATTATGGGTCATCGCAGCGGCGAGGTGAACGGCGAAGGCGATGGGTGCGGTGTCATGACTGACATCCCGCGTTTATTATGGGCACAGGCCTTGGAGCATGAGGGGAAGCCTGGCTGGCTGGCTGAAGATCGGCGCTTTTTTGTTGGTCATTTGATGATCCCGAATACAAATACAGATTTTGGCATCGAAGCCAGCATTATTGAAATGCTAAAAGAGAGTGGAATGGATGTGTTACTCGAACGTCCAATCCAGACCCGTCCTCAGGCGCTCGGAAAAATGGCGCGCTTACAGGCACCTCATCTCTGGCAAATTGCCGGTTTGGTGCGAAATGGTCCTCTTGAAAATGTGGAAAGAACGCTTTTCGATCTGGCGCTCAAAATCGAAAAGGAAACCAAAATCAGTGTGGCGTCCCTCTCGAGCAATGTGGTTGTGTATAAAGTGCGTGGTTCCATTGAGACTCTCTACCAGTATTACCCCGAACTCCGCAACCCCGATTTCACCACAGCCATCACGATCGGACACGCGCGTTATTCAACCAACACTGCGACGAGTTTTGAACGCGTTCAACCCTTTAGCCTACTTGGACATAACGGTGAGATCAATACGATTGCTCGTCTGCGTGAACAGGCTCAGATGCTTGGCGTTGAGTTGGTAGAAGGGGGAAGCGATTCGCAAGATTTGGACCGCCTTCTCGCAACCCTGATTCATCGTTATCACTTTTCCCTTGCGGAAGCGATGGAACTGGCGTTCCCACCTATCTTGAGCGAAGTGGAAAAACTCTCTCCAGAACTGCAAGCCATCTATAAATATTATCGTCAGGCGTTTGGTCCGTTTGCGCAGGGTCCAGCTGGAATTATCTCGCGCTTCGGGGATGAGTGTGTCTTCAGCGTGGATGCGCTTGGACTGCGTCCGTTATGGTTTGGAGACACCGAAAAGGAATATTTCTTCTCTTCAGAGAAGGGCGTCTATCATCTCGATACGATGCGAATCGATCCTGTTCCCCTCTCGCCGGGCGAAAAGATGCGCATCCGCGTGCGACGCGGCCAAGCCGTCGAAGTGTTGGATTATCCCGCCATTCAACAGCGGATGCTTAATTTGACTCTGCGCCGCTTCGGTTCATTAGAGACGATCAACCGACGCCTCGCTCTTTCCACGGTCAAACCTAATTCCGTGCAAGCCTCTTCTCCAAGCGGAGAGCAATCTGCACCAACGCATCCATCGTCCAAAATCAACTTGGATAATCGCATGTCTGCGTTTGGCTGGGGACGTGAGGACCGCGAATGGGTTCAAGAACTGGGGAAGAATGGTAACGATCCCCTCAGTTCGCTTGGATATGACGGTCCACTGGCGGCACTTTCCAAGGAGCGGCAGAATATTTCAGATTACTTCAAGGAAGCTGTTGCTGTGGTCACCAACCCCGCCATTGACCGCGAGCGCGAGGTCGAACATTTCTCCACGCAGACAATCATCGGTGCGCGTCCGCCTTTGATTCCTGGTGAACTGGCACAGGAAATGACAATTGTTTTTGACTCGCCCATCCTGTTGGATGATTCGAAATATTTATCAAAAATCAAAGAACTTTTTGAGCGTATTTCAAAGGAAACAGGCGTGATCACCCTCGAGAGCTTAGCCCAGCAATTCCTTAGTCAGCAAATCACTACCATTCAAACCGTGACGCTAATAGATGAAACAATTACCCAGGCATTGGAACGGATTGCTCA
>DASWEH010000322.1:0-7708 GCA_036394895.1 Anaerolineales bacterium | reverse complement strand
GCCTCCATTCGATTGTGTACGTTGAGCTTTTGAATAGCTGTGGAAAGGTGATTGCGAACCGTACCCTCAGATAAGTAAAGTTGTAGAGCAATATCTGCAATACTCGCACCATCTAGAGAGGCAGTTAGCACATCGCGCTCGCGCGCGGTGAGCGGATTATCTCCATCGCTCAGAGCTGAAAGAGCGAGTTCGGGATCAACAACTCGTTCGCCAGCCATCACACGCCGTATTGCTGTTGCCAATTGATCCGCTGGCGCGTCCTTGAGCAAAAATCCAACGGCTCCGCTTTCCATCGCCCGACGAAGATAACCGCTGCGCCCAAAGGTGGTGAGAATCACAATCCGGCAGGAGGGCAGATTCTTGTGCAATGCCTGAGCAGCGTCTAATCCATTCCCACCAGGCATCTCTATATCCAGCAAAGCCACATCGGGTTGGGATTTGATGGCTGCTAGCAATACTTCTTTGCCCTCTGAGACTTCCCCAACGATCTCAAGGTCTGGCTCGAGGCGCAGAAGCGCCATCAATGCTCCGCGCACCATCGCCTGATCTTCGGCCAGCAAAACTCGAATTTTGGCTGTCATCGTACCTCCATAGATACGCCTTCTTTATTTGGGATGTCAACGAACAGCCGAAAGCCCGGGACACCTCCCATCGATTGTGGACCTGCTTCCAGATGACCGCTCTGTTTTGCAACTCGCTCGGCAAGACCGGAGAGACCGCTTCCTGTTCGATTTGCCATACTATTTTCGCGCGGGTAACCATCATTATTCACTTCCACGCACGCAGACTCATTGGTAGAGGTGATTCGAATCAGACAGTGCCGCGCGCGGCTGTGTCGTATCACGTTCGTTACGCCCTCACGGACCACCCATCCCAGTACATTATCTAGAACTGGTGAAAATATCTGGGCATCGTATTCAATACTGCAATCAATGCCCGCTGCTTCCAAGATTTGGCGTGCGGCATTTAATTCACCGCGTAGGGTCTGCTGGCGGTATCCAGCAACGGCCTCCCGCACTTCACGTAATGCCTGACGCGCGACACGTTCCACTTCGTGAATCTCCTGCATCGCGGTAAGAGGGTCTTTTTCCAACAGCCGGCCAGCAAGTTCGCTCTTCAATGTAATCAATGAAAGAGTGTGACCAAGCAAGTCATGCAGGTCACGCGCCATCCGCAAGCGTTCTTCTGTCACAGCCTGGTGAGCGAGTTCTTTGCGCGCATGATGGAGTTCGCGCAGTGCATCAGACAGGCGGATAAAACCAATCATGTCTAGGCCAAGGCCACGCACCAGCAGGACAAGAGGAATGACATGCAGCCAATCAGTTGAGGCGAGGCTTCCGCTGATCCTTATACTGACTCCTAATGTAAGAAGAGTCAGAACGAAAACAGATATAGCCGCGCCGCGAAACGGGAGGGTGATTCCCGCGATGGCGCTCACTCCAATAAATAGCCAAAGGAATGAGCTTCCATACATGATGCTCAAAATCAGCGCCAGACCAGTGAGTGCAATGAGCAGGCTCAAGGAATTTTGAAACTTATAACGCCGGCGCTCTCGATCATTTAAAGGATGAGGCCACATCACCCAGAAATACACAGCTGTGAAGACGATTAGCCCCAAAGGCGCAATGAACAGGTGTAATCCTTGTGGCGGCGCTTGAATCAGAGTCAGAACGGGAAAGAATAAGCACACGAGCCAGAAATAGGCATACAACCTCCACAGGCGTACAGAGATTCCGCTGGTTGCAATGATCTCCTGCAAATTTGAGTTGCCGTTGTCACCGCCTGCTGGCCATTGTTGTTCGAGACCTAACATGTGAAGCTCCTATAAAATAACTCTCTCCCCTCCGTGCCTCATTCTACCATCCTCTACAAATAAACCTTTTCTGCGAGCATGCCACTGACCATCTCATAAAAAAGGCAACGATTTAGTGTGTCTATTGATGCCCGGTTGTGAACCCAGTCATGTCATTGATTCCTGAACATACGAAGTACGTCATAACCAAGCCAGATCTGGCTTGCACCCACAAGCCATCCTCCGATCGCGACGATTTTTATAGACAATCCAGTCAGGTAGGCGATAGGGATGACCAAACTTCCCACTATAAGTAGAACCCCTGCCCAGTTCGGAAATACTTTTGCACGAATGACAGATAATCCAAACAAAATATTACCCAGAATCCAAGTTAAGACGCTCACCACGCCAATCAAGATATGACTCTGGGTAAAGATTTGTTGGAACAGCCCCGGTGCTTGTGCGGCTATGACAGGGACAAAAGTAACATCGCTACTGAAGATCCATGAGGCGAGACTAGTGCCAAGAATAGCAACTACAAATGCGACAATGCCAAACTTTCCAGCCCTGGAGGCGTGAACAATATACAAGCCAATCCATCCAACTAGGGCAACCGTGAGTGCTGCCCAAGATGAACTGTGCGCAGGCGCCCACAAAGGATCCGTGCCGAACATTGCATCTTCGCCTTCAGGGTGGAGGGAGAACCCAATAATGAGCAGAATCCCTGCTAGCACGCTGGCAACTCCGCTAATCTGCAAGATAATCTTTGGAATGCTATACGTTTGCATATCATCTCTTCCTTTCGTGAGAAACCTTCGGACAAAGAATTCACGCTGTTTCTGATTTCTGCAAGCTCCTTATCAAGGGAATACTGAATAACGCCTCAACGCCAATATCCACACCCACATTGAACCAAACGCCGAGATAGGCAGAGAACAAAGCTTCGACAACCAGCCATATAGTGATGCCATACAGCAGTATTTTCATCAAGTCAGTGTCGTTTCTTTGGAAGGCGATGCGTCCGACAAAGAAAAGTGTTGTTCCCCAACCCATCATAATAGCGCCGTAAAGCGCGCTTTCCCATTCCAGCAAAAGATCTCTTTGAACTGGCAGGATCTTGAGTCCCCAAAAGGCATACAAAATACCAAACAATATGAGAATTATGGAAACTGTACTGAACCATGCTGCCATTTGTTTTGAATTCATAGGTTTACCTTTCTTAAATTTGAAGGAAATTTTCAGATTTCATAGTGGCAAGATCAGAACACTAGATAACGTGCCGTAGCCATGAAAAAAACAGCAATGAGAAGCGACCACGTATTGAGCCTATTAAGAAGCGCCTGAGTCTTTAGAAGAGAAACAAAGTTTTGTGGCAGGTCATTGATAGGATATTCAATAATCTCAGCATCCAATTTTCTTAGTGCTGCTATATTCCTGTTAGCCAAAACTCGAAAGACCAAACCAAGCAAGCCGGCTGCACCGCCAATCGCAAATCCAATACCTGGACCTGAATGCGCCCAGGATGAACTGAAGCCATCTGAATCAAGCCAATACATGCTATAGCCAGCAAGGACTGTAAGTATCCCGGTAGCAGTCATAGCTGTAAAAAGACGTGCATGCGTATTGAGGTGTTGCGAAACTTTTCGACTGGCATCCGCTGCTGCTTCCAGGGTTGGTCTAAGATAAAAGGTTGTTGTCAGAGTGGCGCCAACCCAAAATACGCCTGCGAAAATATGCGCTAATCGTAGTGTGAGCATTAAGTAATTCATCATATACCTCCATTACAAATTGGTCAGAACGATCTGATTCAGATAAAAGGTATTCGAAATTCTGATGACGAAATAAGATATATCAAGAATTCTCCTCTGACTCCCTTTCTTTGGTTGGAGGTTCTGCTTTCAAGACCAGACCGCGTGAGCCGTCTACTTGAATCCATTGTCCGTCGTGGAGTTGTTGTGTACCCTTTATCGTTCCCATTATGGCCGGCACGCCATACTCACGGGCAACAATAGCTGCATGGGATGCTGCGCCACCCATGTCAACAACCACTCCCGCTGCACGCTGAAAGAGCGGAGTCCATGCCGGATTGGTAATAGGCGCGACGAGCACATCTCCCAATTGGAGTTTCCCAAACTCCGAAACATCATGCACAATTCGTGCCGGACCACTGGCTATTCCGGGGCTGCCGGGCGATCCACTCAAGATAACATTTCCATCCACCGATTCTTGTGATGCAGCCACCAGCAGTCGCGGATCAAACATTGGTTTGTTTGCCAGAGACTCGCGCTTCGCACTCCGGCGAGAAACTAACTCACGAATTTGAGCGGTGGTTTCTCTGGAGGGCGGCCAGAGCTTTCCCAATCTTTCCAACTCATCCAGTTTGAGATGAAAGATGTCTGTGGGCGAATTGACTACGCCCGCCTGTTCCAGGCGCCTTCCAAGTTCCAACGCTACGCGCCGTACAAGCGGCTGTGCGAGCGTGGCGTAGAAGTGAGTATCTTCGCGCATTTGGAACAGGGCGCGCGCATTCGTTAATGATTTCAAGAATAAATTGCGCAAAGGCCAGCGGCCTAGCATGGAACGGGCAAGTAACTCATCGCGTGTGTGTCTCCATTCCTGGTACCGATCTGTCTCAGAGTGTTCGGCCAATGCCAGCACTTTCAAGATTCCTAAAACGACCTTTGGTTCATCTTTCCATGCTGGTTGTGAAATGGTCAGGGTCGTTTCACGATGTCCATATTGATCGAGAAATGTCGAAAGGCTTTGCAAGAAGTTTCTTCCCACATGTGATTGTCCTAGCGCGAAGGACAGGCTGTTTGCATCATGCTGCGCAAACAGTTCAGCTAATCCAGTATTACTGCGAATTTGCGCAGCCAAGGTTTCGAGGGCGCGGTTGGTCTCTGTCGTCTTGGTTTCCACGCCTGAAATCAGCTGGCCGAACAAATTCTTATGACCTGTCAGTGCGACCAATAGCCATAACGTACCCAACCCCAAAAGAGCTTGAGGAAAATATCGTTCACGCAGTTCCATCACGCGCGGGATCAAAGCTAGCGACTCCCGCAAGGTGTCTATATTGTGTTCCCACGTGAGTGAGCGCAGCTCGCGCTTTTCAAGTTCACTCACCTTTGCTGTTACCTCTGTAATGATTGGATCAGCTTGCCATTGGGAAGGGTCGTAATGGCGCGTGCGCCAGAGCGCTAACCAAGGCGCAATCAATATACTTGTTGCTAGCTGTATTGCTGGTGGTTCAAAGCCTACGACGACACCGTCTTCTTCTATCATTGCCTTGTCTGGATCCGGCGCACTCTTGCCAATCATCACCGTAAGAAAATTTCCAACTGCACGTTCCAAAACGCCAGTGAATGTAGTGATATCCAGTGGATATGGACGCGAGTGCCACATCTCAGCCAGCATGGGAATCACCATGCGCATTGGGCGGCTTATCTTTATAGGCTCTGGCAGCGCAGTCATTGGACGCGCCTGCAAGATCAGGAACTTCCCCATTTTCCCTTCATTGTTGAGCCATGCCCATTCAATATCTTGCGGCGTGTCATAATGCCGCTCGATCTGCATGCCCAATTTCGTAAGATCACGCACCGCAGTGGGAGATAAGGTCAGTTCAGCGTTTTTGTTCACCAGTATGACTTCTTCCGTTCCGCCCCCTTCCTTGGACTGAATCATGATTTCCCGCTTACCGATGCGCTGCTCATTGATACGGAAATTGTGCTTGTTTATGACGAAATGATCGGGTGTGACCAACCCACCAACGACGGCTTCTCCCAAACCTGGATTGGCGTCGATCACCAATTCATCTCTTGCGCCACTGACCGGATTGGCTGTGAACATCACACCAGCTACATTGGCAGGCACCATCTTCTGCACGATTACAGCCAGCTTTACGGATATCTGATCTACATCATGGTGGATGCGATAGAGAATGGCGCGTTCCGACCAGAGTGAAGCCCAGCATGCACGGACTGCATCCAGCAGCGCCTGCCCGCCAATGACATTTAGAAAAGTTTCTTGTTGACCCGCGAAAGCGGCTTCGGGTAAATCTTCGGCGGTCGCGCTCGAACGGATGGCTACCTCGTCACTTCCCATTTGGTCATAAGCATTTATCAATGAGTCGCGGATCGGATTCGGCATGGCAGCATCATGAATTGTCGCATGGATCTGCCTGCTAACTTCTTTCACAGATGCAGGAGCATCTATCTGCAATGAAGCAAGCGCAGTTTGAATATGTATTTGCAGATCGTTGGTTTGAACCAATAAGTCATATGCAGCAGTGGTAATCACAAACCCTGGCGGTACATCGAAACCTGCTTTGATCAACTCGCCAAGATTTGCACCTTTGCCTCCAGCGAGGGCAAGGCTGTTACGATTAAAATATGTCAACGGTGCAACGAGTGGGACATTGGAATTGGTATTCCTGGTTGGAAGTGAAATAGACATGCAAGATTCCTGACATAGAAGTTAATTCTGTTGTTTTCCTTCGCAGTATAGTCAGGAGAGCAAACCAGAAGAAGTGAGATCAGTTGTGATTCTTCCATGATAAAGAAAAGAAGCACAACCATGACAATTGTCATGGAACCATAAGCGTTGAACGAATACACGGGGAATAACAATCAAAACTACTGGTTATATACAACTGAATAAGCAAGGGAAGAAAATGAAAATCTTGGGACTGAAGTTAGATCAGTCAACATGGGATTTGAAGATTAGGAGAGTACCCAAATCCCTGAGCGCCTTAGTGGTTACGCGTCGCCGTTTCGAATCGCGTCGGGACCGCAGGTTGAGCCAACTTTGTGCAGTTCACAAAGTTGGCTCTTTTTATCCTCTGAGGCTACGTAGACACGCGCCAAGCCGAATAGATGGTATTTGCCAGCCTCAGCACACAATGCTGCCACGCCTTGACTAGCCAAATGGCTCAATAACACCCGCACCAGACTTTGCCCTGCTTCACTCAGCTTGCAGAAGTTCGAGATCTCTTTTATGGCCCACAAATAGGGTGCCCGCCCTGTCTCTCGTTAGGGTATTCAAAATACTCAGTCTTGTGGTGGGGAATACAGAGAGGAACAAAACCATGTGGACTACAATATGGCAGCTATTTCTTTTTTGGCTCACCGCGGACCTCATGGTTCATTTTAGGGGCAAGCCGTGAGGTCTATGACCCTGGCGGAAACAACTAAACTGCGGACCTCACGGATAAGAGCCATGAGGTCCGCAGTTTCAAGCTCCCTAATTCGTAGCCTATTTAAGTCCACACGGCTAGCCTTTTAGGCTAGCCGTGTGGACTCTAGTCGGGGTGGAGAGATTTGAACTCTCGACCTCACGGACCCGAACCGTGTAGCTCTGGTATACAAAGCTCTGTCATAAACCATTGTTCCACGAACCGAGGAGGCGGTAGAATAATTCAATCGATCCTTTGCCAGCAATTCGGTAAGGCAAACGCGATGGCAAGGTCGGACGGTAGCTCTACCTGATTTTTTTAAGGAACCGTACTATTGCACAAGTAGAGGCTCTTAGGTGTTCAAAAGTGTTGCCATCACAATAAACACATGCGACATATGAGACAGATGAGACGCTTAAATGTTTTTTAGGAGTCAAAAAGTGGCAAAAATGCAGCAAAATCGTACAGAATAAACACATGCGACATGTGAAACACATGAAACAGGGAGGAAAAAACCGCAACCGAAGAATCACACGCTAGTGTTCGAGAAAAGCGGCAAAGGCAAGTAACTCGGCTTTTGTTCGTGCAAAAAGTTCAGGAGCGGAGTTGACCAGTTTCCCAAGTTTGGCAGGGTCGAAGCTATGAGTGTACACGTTACGAACTACGTGTCGAAACCGGCGATATTCGTCCAGTCTTATCCTTGTTTCGGTTGAAATCACGGCTGGACGAATTCCTAGGACTTCTTT
>DASWEH010000321.1:0-8720 GCA_036394895.1 Anaerolineales bacterium | reverse complement strand
CGTGGGCACACAGGGTGCATACCGCACAACCGACATCGAAGAGCGCTTGAAGACTGTTTTGCTTTCCAAAATTCAAGACGTATTGGGCGAGACGACAGCGGCCCGAAGCGTGGTGGATTTGATCGGTCTGACGGAAGAGGTGGGCGCGGCAGTCCGTGCGAAGGCACAGGACGACTTCGAAGCGATTGGTATTCAGTTGAAATCGTTCTACATCGGAAACCTCAAGCCGTCCAGCAAATCGGCTCAGGAACTGCGCGACATGGGTATGCTCGATATGACAACGTATACTCAGCTCCAGGCTGCAGACGCGATGCGCGATGCTGCTCAAAACCCGAGCGGTGGGGCAGGACTTACAGCTGGGATCGGCGCAGGAATGGGCATCGGCAATTTGATGCAGCAAGCCACTTCAGGCGCTATGCAGGGACAACAATCCGGTGGCGGAGCGAGATCTGCGGGAGGTATTCCTGATGTGATGACCCCTGCTGAGGCCGCGGCGATCCTGAAGGTTTCAGAAGAAGATGTGATTGCGGCCATCAATGACAAGAGCCTGAAAGCCAAAAAGATGGGCAACGCATACCGTATTAGCAAGGCTTCGCTCGAAGAATTTTTGGCAGGGTAGTTAGACTAGAAAGTAAAAAGTGAGAAGTAAAAGGAGTCTGGAAAACCAGACTCCTTTTTGGTTCTTAATCGGTGGTTGAGTAGGCGGTGCTCGTCCGCCATATCGAAACCACCTTTTACAGTATGCTTTCACTAACAGATGGTCTCGATACGAGTGGGAAGAACACTCACTCTACTCGACCACCGTTATATTCTTCTTACTCCAAATCGCTGATCACATCACTGACCGAATCCAATACATCGCCAGCTAACACGGAGGCTGTCGTGCCAAGATTATCGGCCGCATACAATCCAGCCTGCGCATGGATCCAAGCACCTGCGACGGCGGCGTCAAATGCGTCGAGTCCTTGGGCGCGCAGACCAACGATCAAGCCCGCCAGGACATCACCTGTCCCCGCGCGGGCGAGGGCTGGCGAAGCAACTGGAATAACGGTCATTTGCCCATCGGGTGAGGCAATGACCGTAAAGGCGCCTTTAAGGACAACAACATGGCCCCATTCCTTTGCATATTTGCCGGCAATCGCCTGTCGATCTTCCTGGATTTCCTCTTTTGATAAACCGGTCAACACGGACATTTCGCCGGGGTGCGGAGTCAATATAGCTGGCGCAGGAATCTTCTTTTGCCAATCGGAAATCTTCGCGAGCAGTTTCAATCCATCCGCATCAAAAATAAGCGGTGGAAGTTTCGTATTGTTTTCCTCCGTCTTTTCCGCCTCCTGGCGTATGAAGCCAATGCGTTGCGCGTTTTTCTTTGACAAATATTTTCCTTCCAGAACATTCTCAATAAATTCCTTCGTCGAATTTTCAGTTCCAAAACCGGGTCCAATTAACAAAGCGGAGGCACGTTCAAAACTTTTGGCAAGGACCTCTGCCCCGCTGGAAGAGATCACACCCATTTCGTGTGGAAGCAGTACCCAGGTGGCTTCAGGCAATCGACCCGCGAGCGTTCCGTGTAAGGAAGCAGGGATTGCTATGGTGACCAGTCCCGCGCCGACTCGATAGGCGGCTTCTCCTGCCAGGAGGGCTGCTCCTGTGTAGTTGACGGAGCCTGCCACGATGAGCGCGGTACCAAACGTGCCTTTGTGAGAATCGAGCGCCCGCTCAGGCAAAAGCGCGGCAACAGAATCCGGATCTGCAACCTCAGTTTTCAAATCCTCGAAGGAAGGTATATCTTCCGGCAGGTTAATATCCACCACCTCAAGATCGCCGATATATTCGAAGGCAGGCAGTCTTAATAATCCCTGTTTCACTGCCGCCATCGTGACCGTTAGATCTGCGGCAATCGTTTCATCTGCAACTTCTCCCGAATCGCAATCGATGCCCGAAGGACAGTCCACTGCAACGACCAGGGGCGATTCATCCATCCCATCCAGAATATCGTTGACTTCCGATAAAGGTTCAGCAAGCTCTTTCTTCAAAGGCAACTTGATCCCCGTGCCAAGAACGCCGTCCAAAAGGACATCTGCAGTGTCGATTGTTTCTGCTAGTTGCTGAAAAGCATTATCCCCAGAAAGGATCTCTCCGCCTGCCGCTAGAAAGCGTTTGACAAGATCGTCTCTCTTACGTTTGACGAGATATGCCCGTGCCTTCCAACCATTCGACGCAAGCGCAGACATCGCCACAAGTGTATCGCCGCCGTTATTGCCGGGGCCAACCAAGCCAACAACTTCTGGTTCAACCTCTTCTGCATACATATCAAGAATAATATCAGCCAGTCCGCGACCTGCATTTTCCATCATCTGGTCAAAGGTCAAGCCACTGGCATCGGCTTCTTTTTCAATAGCCTGCATTTGGGATACGGTAACAAGTTTCATCTATAGTCTCTCCTGTGAGATTAGGATTCTACTGCAAGTGATGGAAAAACTTGAGTTCCTGCTTGAATCTCTTACAAAAATCAAACGACATGATTCGCTTAAGTAGTATGGGCGTATAATGACGGAGATAAGCGGTTGCGTAGTGATATTACTGTATAAACGATGGTCAGATTGCTTTTGAGAGGGTCCCCATGAACAACCCGTTATCGTTTTCATCGCTAAAACTCGATCTGTTCGCCAAAGATGGTATCCGCTTGACACCAGCTTCTGGTTTTGTGTTAAAAGCTGGCAATCAGTATTATCTCATCACAAACCGGCATGTCCTTTTAGGCAGGGATATTTCTGCGGGTGGGCAACAAGAGCCTATTATGAAACCTTATATACTGAAAACTTCTGTTCATATTCATGAAGGAGGATGGAAAAAGAGTGCTCCACTTTCAATGGGTATGCGGAAGAGAATAACAGTTCAATTGTATGATGACAACGATTCGCCGAGATGGATTGAACGCCGGACGAATGAGGGAAATCAGAACATGATAGACATTGTAGCTCTGCCCATCCAAGTGAACTTAACTTTGACACTATTCAGTGGGAAAATCCCAGGAATTAACATTAACAAAGGCTCTTGGGACGAGAATACCGATTATTGGACGAAGGTCTCCGCTATACCCATTTCGGCGATTGACACGGACGTGGAATATGGACCTCCTGATACCGTTCATATTATTGGCTATCCACTCGGCTGGGAACCAGACGGAACCGATAGAACCAGTTCAGCATTTTGGCGAACAAGCTTCATCGCCTCTGAGATCTATGAACCAGGTATGCGCCGAGATGATGCATTTTTTATCGATCCATGTGCACCGGAAGGTATGACCGGCTCGCCTGTGGTTGGGATGAAAAATGATCGCATGAAATTACTTGGCGTTTATTCCGATCGCCCTACGGCCGAATTTGGCGCCAATGCCGGTTTCGTTTGGGATGCATTCCTGGTGAAAGAATTGATTGGCGCTTCTTAAGAGATGCTTGCTGGAAACTGCCTAACACTGCGTCCACTGGGCCAGTGCAGACATTTGCCCACAATTTCTGCTTCAGAGTCTCTTATAGTTTTGCCTTGCGCGGGAAATTGGGCTGGAAATGTTATGTACTTTTCTTGCCTCGCACAAAGCCCAGATGTATAATCTTTGCATAGGTAATTATACAGAATTCTCGCTGTATAAATGTCCGGTACGGGGGATTGCACAGAAAGGCTCTGCCTAGATCATAGGCATGTATATAAAGAGGCAAGACTATGAATAGAAAATTGAATAAACAGAACTATCGCGTTGCAATACGTCTGGTAGCCATCCTCGTTTTCACGGTGAGCCTGGCGTCGATGCCGCAGGCAAAGTCTGTGGGGAACGTGCAGGTGAGCGTGGAAGATGGAAACCTGATCATTCGAGGCGACGAGCATGATAACAACATCATACTCACTGAGGGTGGTATAGCTGGGCGTGCGGGTACCACTGTCAACGGCGAACGCCATATTTTTATTCCAGAGGGTGTAACCAACGACATCGAGATCAGTATGAAAGGTGGGGATGACTTCGTTAGGATTGAACTACCAGGTACCAACTTTGCAGTTTCGCACGATCTTCAGGTCAGCACGGGTTCTGGAAACGACATCATCGAGCTCTTGCAAGTCAGGGTACCAGAAGAAACACGGATCGACACCGGTAACGGAAACGACATCATTTTCGTCGATGGTGTGCTCGGCGTTAACGAGTTCATCAGGTCTGATTTTACAGGCAAATTTAAGTTGGAAACCGGAAGTGGTGAAGACCTTTTTGAG
Organism: Anaerolineales bacterium; assembly: GCA_036394895.1. Lineage (GTDB taxonomy): Bacteria > Chloroflexota > Anaerolineae > Anaerolineales > Villigracilaceae > Defluviilinea. The sequence goes on along the minus strand of DASWEH010000321.1, from coordinate 4,457 downwards.
TTTCACCACACAATTTTCCGGGGCGAAGTGGATGTGAGGCTCGGCAGCGGGATTGACGGGGCGTGCAGCACTGAAGACTCCGAATTTCAGATGCCCGATCAGGCAAGTTTCAACGGCGGAGCGCCCAACGGGTTCCCAGGCGACGGTTTCGTTGCACCCAGCATGGAATTTACGAATATTACTGGTTTCGAGAACTTTCCTGATGACTGCTCCTTTTTGGGCGGCAGATTCTGACGGCTAGCAACATAGAACAATGATTAGTCGATAACCTTTGCCTAACTAGGCGCGGAGAGGGCGCGCCTTGATTGCCGCGCCCTCCTAATACGCGTTAGGCGTCTTCTATTACTTGCACAACATAACATGCCGTCCCCATCGGGGTATGCATAATTTCAAGTATTTTTCCGCTTCGAGTTTTCTGTGACGCCGAAGTGCCATTCTCGCCCGCCTCTAACCGCTACCCCACAAATCTCTCGCTACATTCTCCAATTCAAGTTCTAACAACTTCTCGCGAGAAGGTTTCCCCGTTTCCATATCCCAGCCCCGCGCTTCATAATAAGCAGACAACATTGTATCAAAATCAAGAACAAAGCCAGCCGAGCCACCGTCGGGAAATGGTTCGAGCAAGGCTTTTGGAAGTTTATCGTTGGCACGAGTTACGCCCATGCGGTTATTGATGGCGCGTTTGAGATTCCAGGCGCGCTCACCGGCTCTCAGCATGTCTTCAATGGTCCAATCCAAGCCACAAGCCGCGTTGATCAGTTTGACTTGCATTTCTGGCTCAACGTTCGCAAAAATACACATCACAACTGCGTTGAAAATCGTACGCCAATCCTGATGCTTGGCAACATTTGCAGCTTTTTCTGCTTGGGCATGACGGTCAAAGTAGGTGATGCCGAGACTTTCCTGTGTATGCCCCCAATCCACAAAGAAATAATCGGATTGGTTATGGCACGCGCCGCGTGGACTTGTCGCATAGGATAGCGCCATTCCCGAAACGCCGCGCGGATCATGATATGCTACTTCGAGTCCATTCACTTGCACCGCTTCCTCTTCAACCCCAAAATGCGCAGCCAAGCGGCGCGATCCTTGAGCCATGAGATCACCCATCCCCTCGCGACGACCAATAAGATTCACCAATTGTTCGATTGCATCTACATCGCCCCATTTCAACGCAATACCACCAGTCTCTTTTTCAGTGATCAAACCTTTTTCAAACAGGTGAAACACAAGCCCAATGGTATTGCTGACGCTGATAGTATCCATGCCATAACGGTCACACAGCTCGCCCAGATCAACGATCGCTTCAAGGTTATCGTTTAGCAGGTTCGCGCCAAAGCCAACCATTGTTTCGTGTTCGGGTCCCTTGCGTTTTAATTGTTCTCCCCGCGACGTGACAACGCGTCCGCAGGCAATGACACAACCCTGGCAAGCGCTTCGACCAGACAAAATCGTTTCGGTCATCTTTGCGCCTGAAATATCATCAATGTTCTCAAAGGAACCATGCGAATAATATTTCACTGGCATCGCACCCAGATATTCGGCATAATTCGCCACACCCCCAGTTCCAACGTCCCGCAAGATTTTTGCCTCATTATCATCCCGCAGCCTGCGGTTCGATTCAGAGCGCAGCAGTTTGTATTTTGCAAGATCATAGACTGGAATTTCATTGACCCCGTGCACCGCGATCGCCTTGAGATTCTTTGCACCCATCACCGCACCCATGCCCGTCCGGCCAGCCATGCGTCCGTGGTCACACATGATGGAGGCAAACAAAACTTGTTTTTCTCCAGCAGGTCCGATCACACAAACGTGCGCGGACTTTTCACCAATTTCTTCTTTGACCTTCTCCTGCGTTGTATAGGTATCCTGCCCCCACAGATGCGCTGCATTTCGTATCTCAAGCCAGTTTCCGTTTAACCAAAGATAAATTGGATTGTCGGCTTTGCCCGTGATCCAAAGGCCATCATAACCAGCCGCGCGCAGTTCGGGCCCCCAGAATCCTCCAATGTTGGATTCCGCCCATAGGCCGGTTGCTGGTCCTTTTCCGCAGACGACGAAGCGCCCTGTCGTTGGACCGGAAGTGCCGGTCATGGGGCCGGTCATAAAAAGCAGCGGCGCTTCTGGTGAAAGCGGATCCAGTTCACGAGTGAGAGATGAATATAAAATACGAGCGGCGAGGGATGCACCGCCCAGAAAATCCTTTTCCCACTTTTCGGGGATTTGATATTCTTCTGTCTGGCCGGTAGTGAGGTCAATCTTGAGGATGGGTTGCATAACAGGTCTGCTCCCAACGCCGCCGGGATGGCGGCTAGAGCATCATAAAATTTCCGTCGTTACTTCCTGGGCGACGCGGACAAAATCCAAGACCGTTGGGACGTTCCGCATCATATAGCCCATGCTGCCTTTGACCTTCAACTTGGAGGTCATCATGGCGGTCATTGGGTTGAGTTTTCCCGTCAGAATGGAAGTAATATCTTTATAGGAAGCGGTCAACGTAAAGGTGGGGTTTGGGTAGGCGGCAGCTTCAGGCTGGTAATCCACTCTTCGACAGCGACCATGCCAAAGGTCCAGATAGAATGTGAGGCGCTCTTTTAAGTTTCCATCCGGTTCAATGAGAAACAACAAATCACCTTCCCAATTTTTCGCAATCTCGTTATACCGAGAATCGGTATTCAGTTTGTTTTCCAGACCTTTTAACCATTCTTCACTCGGGAAAATTGCAGCCATGAGAGCCTCCTAACTGGAACAGTCTATTTTACCATCCCAAAACTTGCCTTTTTCCGCCAGCTTACATCATCCGATTGCGACCCATATCAAAGATAACAATTTTTCTGATTCTCTTGCATAATTGTCCAAAATAGTCTATGCTTAACATAAGGTGCTTTTGCAACTTGTGAGAGGAGGTGGTCCGGCTCGGTACTTCATTTTGTAAGTGACCAAAGATAAAATTACTTTCAAAAACCAAATCGGAGGAGATCTCTCATGAAAAAACTGTACAGTGTGCTTGTTGTAGCCATTCTTGCTTCACTCGTCCTCGCCGCTTGTGGAGCTGGTGCTGCAAAAGCAGATAACCTGCTGGACGCCATCAAGCAACGGGGTTACATTCTCGTCTCGACTGACCCAAACTATGAGCCCGCATCATTCCTTAATACAGAGGGCAAGCGACCGTCAGATACCAAGTGCCCATCTGATGCTTTGACTACCGCCGAAATGCAGGGGTTCGATGTGGACGTAGCCAAAGCGATCGGTGATGATCTGGGTGTTGAAACCTGCTTTGCGACGCCATCCTGGGATGCGATCACTGCCGGCAATTGGGCCGATAAATGGGATGTCAGCGTCGGCTCCATGACGATTACGCCTGAACGACAAAAGGTCGTAGATTTTAGCGTGCCATATTATGGCACTCCGGCTGTCATTGCAGTGCTTGCTGATTCGAATTTCGCCTCGATTGACGATCTGTCTGGTCAGGCATTGTGCGCTGGTGCCGCCACTACTTATGAGACCTGGCTCAATGGTGGCGACCTTGGCCCAGGAATAAAAGTCTACACCAAAGCACCTGAAAATATTACGGTTGTGCCCCTTGAAACTGATCAGGAATGTGCCCAGGCTCTGGCTGCTGGTCGTCAGGACTTCGTGGGATATGTCACTGGTTCACCTGTGGTAAATGCGAATATTGCAGCAGGCTTGCCAGTGAAGCAGCTGGGTGATCCTGTATATAATGAAGTCTTGGCTGCGGCTTTTGATAAATCCTCGAGCCTCCCTACTGACAGCCTGCGCGCTGAAGTAGATAAACTCTTCACCGCTATGCATGCGGATGGGAGACTATCAGACTTGTCAACCAAGTGGTTTAAAGAGGATCTAACTCAAGGCTTGGTCGAGTGAATTAAATCAATAGATATAGGGAAGCGGCTTTGTGCCGCTTCCCTACTTTTATTTGTTATTTCTGGCAAACGTTTTCAATTCTTTGAATAGGTAGCCGCTATGCATCCTGATACCGCTGCATCTTTACCCACTTCAGCCACCTCACAGGCTGAATTGCTTTACCAGGCACAGCAACGCAAAGATCGTCAATTCCGTATAAACGTGTCACTGTCATGGATTATTCTGCTATTATTTTTGCTTTTCTTATTCAGCGGACAACACTTTTCTTTAGGTCCATTCACGTTCTCGACAATTAGAATAGACCGTCTCTTTATCACCGATAACCTTGTGTTCATCGCTGGGGGTCTTGGGGAAACCATTCGCATTTCGCTTGTATCCATTACATTTGCAACTGTTCTTGCTCTGTTGGCTGCTTTGGGCCGTCTTTCTCCTGCTCCCCCTATTTATGCTCTAAGCACTTTTTATGTATCGCTGATCCGCGGGACGCCGCTGCTTCTGCAGATTTTCTTCTTTTTCCTTGCTCTCCCTCAACTTGGCATCATCCTCCCTGGATTTTGGGCAGGTGTCATTGCTCT
>DASWEH010000320.1:0-10558 GCA_036394895.1 Anaerolineales bacterium | reverse complement strand
CTCAATTAATGGTTATGGTGTGCAGGAACTTTCGCTAACGTTCCTGTTTTTGCATGTTGCTGGTCTGAGCGCAGCGACCAGCCTGAGCATGGCAGTTCTTATCCGAATCGTTTTTATGTTTGCCAGTCTGCCAGGCGCGGTGTTTCTCCCCTCGATTTTATTGGCAATCAGCCGTCAGAAAAAAGATCAACCCTCGGTTTAACTGAAATTCTATGAATGATATCCACCAACAACTGTGTGATTTGCTGGATAGCGCAGGCGCAACATATCGCGTCATCGAACATGAGCCTGAGGGACGCACGGAAATCATTGCGAAGATCCGTGGAAATAGGATTGAGCAATCCATCAAATCGATTGTGATACAGGTGAGACGGAAGAAAGAAAATATTTATTGCCTTGCCAACGTTCCTGGCGATTGCCGGATTGACTTCAATGGGATCAAGGGATACTTCAACGCGGATAGTGTCGCGTTTGCAGCACGCGAGAAAGCCCAGGAACTAACAGGATGTGTAATAGGAGCCATCCCGCCTTTTTCATTCAACGACCACCTTCAAGTTCTGGCGGATCCGCTCATCCAGGAGAATGAAGAAGTGGTGTTCAACGCCGGGCGTCTGGATCGGTCCATCTTCATGAAGCTGGATGATTATCTGCGCATCGCAAAACCGCAATTAGTAAAGATTGCCTCACAAGGATAGCTCAATGAAATTTACTCTGTCTGCTCGCCCGCCATTCAACTTTCTCTCTGTCATCAACTCGCATGGATGGCGTCAGCTCGCGCCGTTCTCCTATGACGAAAGTACCAATACATTATCTTATATATTGAGGTTTTCAAATGCACGTGTAATTGAACTCAAATTCCGTGATAGCACAGATGGTGTCACAGTCGAAACCGGAAAACTAGATAAGGCTGATCGCAAGGAAGTAGCAGATAGAGTCACATGGATGTTCGGCCTCGATATGGATTTCTCACCCTTCTATGCCGCTTCACGCGTAGAGCCAAAATTGGCACGCGCCCAAAAGCTCGCGCATGGGCGCGTCCTACGCTCGCCAACTTTATTCGAAGATGTGATCAAAACCATCCTGACAACGAACACGCTTTGGGCCGCAACCAAGAATATGACACTGAAATTGGTGAACGAATTGGGCGAACCTTTGCAATCCGCTGGTCGAGTAGTTCCGAACGACAGGGAGGGACGTACCGAGACCAAAGCGTTTCCCACACCTGAGTCAATTGCCGCCTCCAGCCCGGATTTTCTCAAGGAAAAGATTCGGGTGGGTTACCGCGCCCCTGCGATCTATCAACTAGCGGTCCGGATTGCCTCTGGAAAATTTGACCTGGAGGCTCTTAAAACCAGCGAATTGCCTACACTTGAATTGCGCAAAGAACTGTTGACTATCAACGGAGTGGGTCCATATGCTGCGGCGAATTTGTTGATGATCCTCGGACGACATGACTTCATCCCGATTGACTCCTATGCGTTGAAAATGGTCTCGAATGAATGGTATCGCGGCGAACCCATCACTGCCAAAGAAGTGGAAAAACGGTTCGAAAAATGGGGTGAGTTCAAAGGTCTTGCATTTTGGTTCTGGGATTGGAATGAGAATGGATAATTACTCTTGCTGCAATCCATGGCGGCGCAGGAAGCACTTGTAGCTTGCAAAAGAATCAGTAGAGGAGGCATAATAATGTTCGAGCATCATACGCAACCATTGGCCACTCAGGCCGAATTTGCGCGGCGCATGCTGCGCTATAGCCTGGTAACTGCAGGGATTATTTTGTTTTCGTTGGTCATTGGTATCCTGGGCTATCATTATTTTGAATCACTTTCATGGCTTGACTCTCTTCTCAATGCATCCATGATCCTTGGGGGTATGGGGCCAGTCAATCCACTACAGACCAACGCGGGAAAACTCTTTGCCTCCTTTTATGCCTTGTACTCAGGGATTGTCTTGTTGGCTTCCGTGGGCGTGCTAGCTACACCCGTCTTCCATCGCTTTATGCATCGTTTCCATATTGAGCTTGAAGACAATTAGCTATGGACTTGTTGCTTACCAATAAAGTTGCGATCGTGACCGGCGCGAGCCGTGGGATTGGAAAAGCAATCGCTGAGACCTTATCTGCCGAAGGCATGAAGATCGTCTTAGTTGCGCGTTCGGGTGCTGAACTCGAATCGGTTGCCGAATCCCTGACGAATGAGTCCTTTGTGCGGGCTGTTGATTTGCGCGAGCCGGATTTTGCGAATCAAATTGTTGCTGCAACGATAGAGAAATTTGGAAAACTCGATCTGCTGGTTAACAATGCAGGAGCGACCAAACGCGGCGACTTTCTCACTCTCACCGATCAGGAATGGACGGATGGCTTTGCCCTCAAATTTTACGGAACGATGCGCCTGTCGCGTGCCGCGTGGACTCATCTGCAGGCTAGCCAGGGGACGATCATCAACATCATCGGTGTTGGAGGGCGAAGTGGAAGCGCTGAATTCACGATCGGGGGCACGGTCAACGCCGCCTTGATGAATCTCACGAAAGCACTTGCCGATCGCGGGGTCAAAGATGGCGTACGCGTCAATGCGATCAATCCTGGCTCGATTGCAACGGAACGCTTACAAACGCGCGTCCAGAATTATGCAAAAACGAACAATATTTCTCTGGATGAAGCAGCAAAACGTCTGCCGCGTGAAATGAAAATTGAACGGTTTGGGAACCCCGTGGAGATCGCGCGTGCCGTTGCATTTCTTGCCTCGTCACAGGCGGCTTATATTCAGGGCGCCATCCTGGATGTAGACGGCGGCGCAACGCGGGCTTTGTGATTCGGCAAATGGCAATATAATTCAATAATTCCATGCCATGTCATTCTGAGCAGAACGAAGGATCTCTTTTCGATGTCAGAGACTCTTCGCTGGGCTCAGAGAATCATGATTGTAGAGTAGGCTAGTATTGGAGGTCGCTATGAGATGCCCAGTCTGCAAAGAGAATACGCTCGGTCCGATCATACTGCTGGATGGACTCCCTGCCAGGCAGTGCTCAAATTGTAAAGGTGTCTCGATACCATCCAATGCGTATATGACCTGGCGAAGAACGTTGGGTCATGAATTTCCTCCCAAAGAAGGCGCCATGGAGATTGATCCTTCCTGGGAAGTGAAGGAATTGAAGTTTTGCCCGGATTGTGGCCATATTATGGCGCGTTATAAGGTATTCCCCGATACCGACTTTTACGTTGATCGTTGTCGCAACTGCAATGGGATCTGGCTCGATCAACATGAGTGGGACGTATTGATCGACCGAAACCTGCATGACAATCTGAATGAGTTCTTTACGCGTCCCTGGCAAGACAACCTGCGCGCCGCGGAAACAAAGAATCACCTCGAACAAATCTATCTGGAAAAACTTGGCGAGGCCGATTACGAAAACGTAAAACAAGTCCGTGAATGGCTCGTTAATCACCCCATGCGAGGGATGCTGCTCGCCTTTTTACAGGCGGAAGATCCTTATAAGGTCTAAATCTTTTGGTGGACAATTACCAGGCAATTCACTTTTACGACCATCCCATCGAACCCATCTTCGATACGCCTCCTGTTCGGGAGAAAAGCCCTGACTGTCCCAACGGATTCATCTGGGACGATAAAACATATCGGGTTCTTGAAATGTTCTCCTCATGGAGCGACTTTACACGCCGAGGCAAAATGGCGCGTAACATGCGACCCGCGCATGCGGCGGTTGCATCTAGTCGCGGCTCGCTGAACGTGGGCAGGTTTTATTTCCGTGTGCTAACGGATACAAACCAGGTTTTCGATATTTACTATGACCGTGCCATGAAGAATGTAGATGACCGCAAAGGTCAGTGGTTTCTTTATCGGGAATTGGAAGAGAAATGAATGGAGAGGTTCAAGAGCCGGTTTCAGCATCCGAGGCGCCCAAGTATTCTGTCCCGTGGAAATTTATTGACAATTGGATTGGCGTTGTCCTGCTGATCATTATTGATGTCGTTATATTTATCATCACCTTGCAAAGTTCCAAAACGAAACTTGCTCAAAGTGCACTGATTGTTCTTCTTGAGCTTGCTTATCTGTTGCCTGTGATCCTCATCCTGGCATGGAGAAGAGTCCCTTGGAAGTCTCTTGGCTTTGGGAAATTCGATCTGAAGACGTTGGGCATGGGGTGTGGCTTATTGGTTGGCGGATATATCATCATCATATTGCATAATACCTTATTGTATGTTCTGGGAGTCGACACGCAAGGGGAAGAGATCGTAAAAGTGTTTACGGAATTGAATTCGCCAGTCTGGTTTTTTATCGTCGGCGCTGTTATCGCCCCGCTTGTGGAAGAAACATTTTTTAGAGGCTTTCTTTTTCAGGGATTTCGCGAGCGCTATGGCTGGCAAGCTGGCATGATCCTCAGCTCGGCGATCTTTGCGGCTGCACATTTAGATCTTGTTGCGCTCATCCCAACTTTTATTTTGGGCAATGTACTTGCCTATGTGTATCACCGGTCGAATTCTATCTGGCCGGGCGTCATCCTGCATTTTCTCGTCAATGCCTTCGGATTGTGCGGCGCATACTTCGCGACCCATTATCAAAACCTTATTCCCACGTGATGTTTGGTTGGCAGTTCGATTTGCCACACCGCATGATTTGCTACACGTGCGCCGGCACGCACGATTTGCTAAGCAAATCGAGGTGAGCAAATCACGTACGGTGCCAGTGAGCAAATCGTGCCAACCAAACGAATTGAAATTTATTCCCTTGTGATCAGTCTTATCTGATTGTCGTAAAAGAAATAATCCCACGCCCAGTTAATGAGCACCACCAGCCGATTTCGGAATCCGATCAAACGGTAGATGTGGAGCACCACCCAGATTACCCAGGCGATGAACCCGCTGAACGATAATCCCCAGATGCGCGCCACGGCCGCGTTCCGTCCGATCGTGGCAAGCAGACCTGGATCCTTATACTGGAACGGCTCCGGGCTTTCTCCTTTGAGGATGTTTTGGATGTTCTTTGCGGCAACTTTTGCTTCCTGTTGGGCAACGGTAGCCAGCATGGGTAGTGGCTGACCTTTTCCATCCTCAAGATAAGCTGCATCGCCAATCACAAAGACCTGAGGGTGTTGGGGAAGCTGCAAGGTGGAGTTGACTCGGACTCTTCCCGACGCCGCCTGTTGCACCCGAAGCCGGTTTGTAAGTTCTGCGGCGCGCACGCCTGCGGTCCAGATTAAAGTATAGGCATCGATTTGGCTGCCATCAGCGGCGGTGACAGTTTGACCGTTGTAATCAGTCAATCGCGTGTTCAGAAAGATTTCTACACCCTTGCTTTCGAGTAACTTCATCGTCGCTTTCCGAAGTTCATCCGGATACGTCGCCATGACACGGTCTGTTGCTTCGATGAGAAGGACGCGCACCTCCTTCAAATCCATTTCTGGATAATCTTTGGTCAGTACATGTGTGATTAACTCAGCCAGTGCACCCGCAGTCTCGACTCCGGTAGGTCCGCCGCCGACCACGATGAATGTCAATAAGGCTCTCCTTTTATCAGGGTCCACCTCACGGCTGGCTTGTTCGAACACCCGCAGCAAATGGTTACGGGTGCCGGTTGCATCTTCGATACTTTTGAGCTGAAATCCGTTTTCTTCTACTGTTTTCATGCCAAAGAAATTTGTCTGCCCGCCGATCGCTAGGACCAGGTAATCATACGCAATCACTGACCCATTGGTTCGAATATAACGCGCAGCAAAATCAATCGAAGTCACTTCGCTCATTTGAAAGACGATGTTTTTTTGATGGCGAAAAATCGTTCGCAAGGGATAAGCGATCTGCGAGGGGACAAGTCCAGCAATCGCAATCTGATACAGCAAGGGCTGAAACAGATGGTAGTTGTGTCTGTCGATCAATGTGATCTGTACTGGCGTATGCGCCAGCTTTTGGGCAGTTTCCAGTCCGCCGAACCCTGCGCCGACGATCACCACATGGGGCATAGTTTTGTTGTTCACTCTCGCCTCCTTGATTGTGAAATATTACACAATTATTATAACTAAATATGTCCGATTTGTCAAATCACCTATATGGAAAGGAAAAGCGACAGTGAGATCTGTCGCTACGATGAGTTTTGGAAACGGGATCAACATTCGGCTGCGCGTGAGCGCTTAGAGTTCCCAGAAGCGAAAACGCTGAAGTCCCAGCGCAACCAGGCTCCAATCCACACCTAAAGTTGTAGAAACACGGTAAACCGTGCTCCAGAAGGAATCCGAAACGACCGGAACGAACCAAAACAACAGGAAAATAATCCAAATGGTTACGTCGCGGACTCGATCTACCTGCATGCGGATGGCTTCATTGAGAAATGGTTCAAGTACGCTGTATCCATCAAAAGGTGGAAGAGGAATCGAGTTAAAGAGCACCGCTGAGACTTGAAGAACCAGGAGGAAGGAAAGTCCCGGCAAAAGGCTTGGGTTGATGTTCGGCGAAAAACGGAGAATGAGACCCAGGAGGATAGCAACCAGCAGGTTCGCCATCGGTCCAGCCAATGACACGGCGCTCAGCAAAAAACGATTGCGGATGCGCCAACGTTCGATATACACAGCGCCGCCCGGCAGACCAATCCCACCCATGACAAGAAAGAGCAAAGGAAGGACAATTGAAAACAAGGGATGTGTATATTTGAGCGGATTGAACGTAAGATAGCCTTTTTCACGCACCGTGTAGTCACCGCTGTAATACGCTACAAGTGCATGTGAGAATTCATGCAGACAAAGCGAAAAGATCCAACCGAAAAGGACAATAGCAAAGGTCATCGCCGGTTAATCCTCATATCCCTTGGGATGCGACTGATGCCATTCCCAGGCGCTGGAGATGATTTCCTTCAGGTTTTCATGTTCGGGCTTCCAGCCAAGCTCACGTTTTATTTTTTCAGAAGAGGCAACGAGACGAGCAGAATCGCCAGGGCGACGCGGCAGTTCATTTGCCGGAATTGGATGCCCTGTGACTTGACGCGCAGTCTCGATCACTTCGCGGACTGAATAGCCATTGCCACTCCCCAGATTGTAGATCAAGCGATCGCGTTCGCTTAATCCATCCAACGCAAGCAGGTGCGCAGAGACCAGATCCGCGATATGAATGTAATCACGGATACAAGTGCCGTCCGGCGTGGGATAGTCCGTGCCATAAATTTGCGCTGCCTCCCGTTCACCGAGAGGCACGCGTAACACCAGAGGAATAAGATGTGATTCAGGTTGATGCGCCTCGCCGCGCCCCGGCAACGCGCCTGCCGCGTTGAAGTAGCGCAAGGCCGCGAAATGCAAGCTATGGATTTTACAATACCAATCCAGCGCCTGCTCGACCATGAGTTTGGTATGTCCATAAACGTTGGTCGGACCGAGAGGCGACTCTTCGGTCAGTGGCTCGTCGCTGGATTGATATACGGCGGCTGTAGAAGAAAGGACAAAGCGCTTCACTCCGGCACGGATGGCTGTTTCCATTAAAGCGAGTGAGTTTGTCAAATTGTTGTGATAGAAACGTCCCGGGTCTTTCATGCTTTCGCCCGCCTCAATGAACGCTGCGCAATGGATCACGCCATCAAATGTTTGATCGGTCAAAGTCTTGGCAAGTGCAGGACTGTCTGAAAGATCCGCCTGGATAAACAGAGCACCCTCGGGTACCGCCTGATGATGACCGGTAGTCAGCGAGTCATAGACCGTAACAGAATGCCTTGCATTGAGCAATGCTTCTGCAATTGCCGAGCCGATATAGCCTGCTCCGCCCGTAACAAGAATGTTCATGAACTCTCCTGAATAAGAAAGATTATAAACTTATTATGTGGCTGTGAGGAAGGCGCCTCCTCCATAATACGGGAGATTGCTTCGCATAGTAAGCTCGCAACGACAAAATTCATTTATGGACTATTCCATCCATCTGCGTACCATTGAATGTATTCCTCCACATGCGCACCCCAATATTCCTCGGTATGCGCGCCACCGTAAAGATGCCATTCATGAGTCAAGCCAGCGTTATTGAATTCTGATTCAACAACTTGCGCCATTTCCAATTCCTGGTCGTTGTCGCCTATATCCATAAAAACACGCGGGCGCGCCGAAGGAGGAATGTCTGCCAGCCACCTGTTGACCTGGGATGCATCTTCTTGAAGCACCGCCAGGGAATGCAAGCCGATCGTTCCGAACAGGTCCCAACGCGTGAGTCCCAGGCGGAGTGCCCAACCTGCCCCACGTGACATGCCGCCGATAGCACGATGATTTCGGTCTGGCAGAGTGCGATAGGTGTTATCAATGTACGGGACTACTTTTTCCACTAATCGTTGACCGAAGCCTGGGCCCGGCGGCAAGTTCCAGTAATGGTCATCAGGAAAGACAATGATGAATGGCGGTGATCCCCCTGACTTGATAAGAGCATCAATCACTTTCACTGCGCCGAGACGAATCCACTGATCGTCCGTATAGGTCTGTCCGTGCAGGAGATAAAGGACAGGATAGCGCTGATCCGGTTTTTCCTCATAACAGGGAGGCAGGTAGATCTGAAATTCCTGCGGAGGCTTGGTTGAGTCAAGGCTGCCTTGTTCCAAGTGGCCAGGGTTGGTGAGACAGGCAAGTGGCGTGATGGTGGAAGTGGGAACAGGTGAAGGTGTAAAAGTGGCTTTTCGAATTGCAATCAGCGGAATGGGTGTGGTTGTTGGAGGAGGCTGGCTTGACGGCGAGCAGGCAGTGATCGTTACGAGAAGCGCGAGCAGCAGTGAAATCAATTTTGTCGCTTGACGAGTACTCATCCTTAGCATTATACTCACAGACCTAATGACGGGGCGTAGCGCAGCCCGGTAGCGCGCTTGCTTTGGGAGCAAGAAGTCCCGAGTTCAAATCTCGGCGCCCCGACAGGTTTCTTTATAGGACACGGAGAGTAACTAGCTTCTCTGTGTCTCTTTTGTTTAATGCTAAAATTGCTTTACCTTGGAAGACGCACTGACAACGATCAACTCCCTGATAGAATATCTGAAGATCCAAACCTAGCTACTTATAAGGCAAATTGTATGAAGACACTTCTTTTTCTTACAGCCGATTCTGCTAATCTAACCCAAGATAAAAAGATTAACATTTTAGGCATTTTTAATCAGATCTTTGCGTCCAAATTCCCAGCACTGCACCCGCAACTAACATTGGTTATTAAACTTGGCCTTGAGCCTGGTGAGCAACGTATGAACCGAAAACTCACGCTCTACTTTGCTGGTGAAGATGCCAATCGCCAACAAGTGAAAATGTTTGATGAGGCTTTTGATTTTCCCGAAAGGGTGGGCGGGTTGGATCCCGAGCACGTTACCATCATAGATATACGAGGCATCTTGTTCCCAGCTGAGGGAACCTACCAATTTCTAATGCATATGGATGACAGATATCTGGCTAGCCTGTCTCTCTACCTGAGCTCATTGCCGCAGCCACAAATTGGAGAGTAACAAAATGGGGGCTGAAGCCGTCAAGTTACTAGAGAGGATGAAAGCATCCAAATCTGGATGGAAACGTGATCATCTTGATCGTCTTTATGAAGGCTTTGGGTTTATAATCAAACACGGGCACGGAAAGAATCCACACGATAAAGTCTATCATCCTGATCATCCAGAACTCTTCACTTTTGTTCCCCGTCATACCAAAGTTGGGGAAGTTTATATAGACAAAGCAGTTAAATTGGTCACTAGGTTTCAAGAAATGGAGTCAAAACATGGACCAAAAGACATTGAGAGAAAGAGCGATTGAACTCTCAAAGATCAGCTACACAACAGAGCTGTTTAAAGATAAGACAACGGACGGCGAGACAGTCTATCTTGCTGTTCATCCAGAACTGGAAGAATGTATGGCACAGGGCGATACGCCCGATGAAGCGATTGAAAACCTCAATGAAGTGCGAATCGATTACTTTGAGCATTTGCTCGAATTCCATCTTCCAATTCCTAGCCCCCGAATAACCGAGACAAAGGATACTTCATCAGTAAGTGCTATAAAAAGAGTAGTGACAAATATTGCATTTCCTGGCTTCGAAGGCTATTTGCCTCCAGCCAGTCAACCAAACAATCAACCCGAAAGAATTCTTTCGGTCGCGCCCAGCCCATAAACTGAACGCACATAAAAAAGGCTGGCAATTTGCCAGCCTTTTTATCAACATAATTCTGTAGCAATGAACCTTCGTTTCGCCCGCTGGGCAGCCGTCTCAACTCATGAGCAAGCCCGCCCAGGGAAATTCTCAATCCCCAACCAGCTCGACAAGACCTTCGATGTCGCCACCAGCAAAGGCTGGGTGGAGACTTCCGTGAAATAAAACAATCGCATCTCGACGCTCCTGGAGAAAAGAACAAAAAAGCGACGAGATTTCCGATGTCATCCACGTGCCAAGAGGTCCCGGGTTCGAATCCGGGCGCCCCGACAGCTAACATTTACCGTCATTGCGAGGAGTGTTTGTTACGACGAAGCAATCCCTAATTCGTGTGGAAGATTGCTTCGCCTAGCAGGCTCGCATGTTAGCCCAAAGTTAAAATGTCACCGGTTTTCCAAAGTAGAAATGTCCCCTGCGGGG
>DASWEH010000319.1:0-5934 GCA_036394895.1 Anaerolineales bacterium | reverse complement strand
CTTGAACTCCATATTTATGGGTTATAAGTCAGTACCGTTAAAGGTTATGATAATCACTGATCTCCCCCAGCACCATCCCGCACGCAGGGGGACTTGCCTCCCCCGCGCGGGTGATTCGGATATAATCATCTTACAACGTTCATGTTCGCAAAACTAGTGACATTCTTCCACCCTAGTCGTGTGTTTTCATTTCTCGTGGCTTTTCGCTGGGCGGCTCTGCTCCCGGGATTGCTAACTCTAAACATTGCGAACGAACCCAGGCAACTTCTGCCTCCAATTCTTGTGTTTGGCATCGCCCTGCTTGCCAATCTATTTATCTCCCTCGCCAATCGTCAACTTAATCGACTGGTACTTGATCGTCCTGCATTCATAACGATCGACCTGTTGTTCTGCGCCGCCATCCTTGCTGTCAGCGGCGGCTCCAATAGTCCCTACTATTTATATGCGCTTAGTCCATTATTGGCGAGTGCATTTTTCTTCCAAATGCGGGGTGCCTTGAGCGTCTCCGCACTTTTTACACCGCTTTATCTCCTAGGCAATTATCTGAACTCACAATCGATAAGCGGACAGACTAACATCATCGTGTTGACGAGTCAGCTTGCCGGCGTCTGGTTAATTCCGATCCTTTTTGCTTACCCCTCGATTTTGTTGAAGGATATCAACAAGGCACGGGAAGAACTTGCCAGTACCCGTGATGAACTTACTCAAAAACACGAAAATCTTGCGACAGCTCATCGGCAATTGGAAATCATTCACGACCTCACGATGCTGTTGCAATCTGCCCCGGATCTGATCTCGGTTCAGGAGCGCGTGTTGGGCGCAGTCACAACCGAACTTGGCTTCTCAAAAGCCGTAGTCGCCTTGGTTGACCCTGCACGCGAGGAATTAGGTGGCTGGCTTGTGTATCCCCAAGAGTCTACATTTCCCCTGGCAAAGACAATTGCTCTAAAACCGGAGAATGGTGAGCTCATTAAAGCCTTATTGAATCGCCACACCTTTACTTCGGATGGCAAGGTTCTCATTTGCGATCAAGACCTCAATGGCTGGCTCAATCAAAGCAGATGGCTTGTACTTCCGCTTTACTTGAGAGAACATTCAGTTGGGTTATTGCTTGTTGATAAATCAGATGGCATAACAAAGGAGCGCGAAAGTACCCTTTTAACCGTGGCAAACCAGGCTGCTCTCGCACTGGGTACTACCATCCTGTGTATTGATCGTGCGCGACGTCTCGCCGTTGAAACCGAGCGCAATCGCATTGCACGCGACATTCATGACACTGTTGCACAATCGCTCTTTGGCATTGTCTATAGTTTGGATGCCTGCATTACGATGCTTCCCCAGAAAGCAGAGGATGTGCGCAGTGAACTGATCGAATTACGCACTCTTGCCAACAACGCACATGACGAGGTCCGCCGCTCCATCTTTGATCTGTGGCCGTCCGCTTTGACCATCGAGTTATTCATGGAAGATCTTACCAATTACATCAGTAGCTGCTGTCGGCCGCGTACTTTTACTGTCATTTTTAACAATAGCGGCGATTTCAACAGTCTATCTGCGGGATTGCGCCGTACAATTTATCGTATGGCGCAGGAGGCTCTTGCCAATTCTGCCAGGCATTCTGGTGCGCAATCTGCACGGTTCTGCTTGAATGTGAATGAGGATTATGTGCACATCAGTGTTACCGATGAAGGGCGCGGCTTTGATCCGTCGATGGCATTGTCTCGCAGCCTGAACCGTGAACATTTCGGCCTGCATGGCATTCGGGAGCGTGCCCTGGCTATGGGTGGAAGTTGCGAGATCATCAGCAAACCTAATGAAGGATCTCGCATTCTGATTGAACTTCCTGTCAAAGGAAATCGTCCGAATGCCTGATCCCATCCGTATCCTCATTGTGGATGATCACGCGGTAGTCCGCAAAGGACTGGCTATGGTTCTTCGTTTGGAGCCAGACCTTGAAATCGTCGGCGAAGCCGAAAATGGACATATCGGTTTGGAGGTAGCACGACATATCATTCCAGATATTGTACTGGCCGACCTGGTCATGCCTGAGATGGGTGGCCAGGAGATGGCGCTTTTGCTGCGTAAGACGAATCCAGCGATCAAAATCATCATGCTCACGGGAACAGAAGTCGACGATCGTGTATACGATCTGGTTGCCGCGGGGATTGAGGGTTACGTTCTGAAAAACATTGAACCTGGAGAGCTGGTTAGAGCTATTCATGCCGTGGTACATGGAGAAGCCTATCTTCATCCAGATGTGATGAAAAAGGTTATTAGCAGAATGCAGCCTCAGCGTTCATCAGTCATTCCGTTGACACCTCGTGAATTGGAAATCCTGGAATGGATGGCATCCCCTAATACATACAAGCAAATTGCAGCTCAGCTGTGTGTTAGTGAAGAGACGGTCAGAAGTCATGCAAAAAATATTTTGGAAAAGATGAACCAGCCCAATCGCGCTCAGGCAGTGCTAACGGCAATGCGAAATGGGCTGATTAAGTTGGGCGAAAAATGAAGCATAGGCTCATAACCAGATACTCTCCTTGATTCGTGGAGCGTTTTGAGAAACGAGAAGATCCTCCGGATTAGGAAATCCTGAGGATCTTTTTCAAGGAAACTGGCAGGTGATTGTGATGTGAACTAGCTTGACTTCTAATTCCTTGATACCCTCAATGGACCGTATCAAGGAACGGCCTTTACCGAATCCGTTCCTACAATGTGCATTGCATTAGAGGCGTAGGAGCCATGCGCCATCAAAGTTGCTGCTGTGCTGCTTAGAGTTAGATTGAGATCTTGCGTCTTAAAGAAGAAGACCAGATCCAGCTGGCCATCACCATTCTCATCGTCCAGTGACCAGCGCTGAGCGAGGGCCCCTGTACAACTTTCTGCATAGCCATGCTGGAGTCTCTCAAATGCGCCATCTCCGGTGTAAACTGGCTCGCATCAAAGTCTTTAGTTGTGAGCACTGCAACCGCCAGTACTCCGTGGAAAGACAGTTTGATCCTGTTTTGAGAGTTGCCGGGTTTGATAT
Source organism: Anaerolineales bacterium (assembly GCA_036394895.1). Taxonomy (GTDB): domain Bacteria; phylum Chloroflexota; class Anaerolineae; order Anaerolineales; family Villigracilaceae; genus Defluviilinea. The sequence goes on along the minus strand of DASWEH010000319.1, from coordinate 2,906 downwards.
CGATAGTAACATCAGTGGGAGGCGGGCAGCTCATCTCATCCGCGCGGGCACGGACACAATCAATTTCAACATACCAGGTTCAGGACCATATTCGATCTTCCCATCTTATGAGTTCGATTTTATTTCTGACCCGGTCGTCATTGATGGTACAACCCAGCCGGGTTTTGTTGAAGCTCCCATCATCGAATTGGACGGTAGCGGTGCAGGGCCCGACGCACATGGCATCTTCATTTTTGCCGGATCGAGCACGGTACGTGGCTTAGTGATCAATCGCTTCGCCTGTACGGGGATCGAGATTGAAGTGAATGGGGGCAAGCTTATCCAGGGCAACTATATTGGCACGGATATTACCGGCACCCTGGCTTTCGGCAACGCTGATGATGGTGTGCTGCTGCAGACGTCGAACAACATTATTGGCGGAACAACAGTGGCAGCTCGGAATATTATCTCGGGGAACTAGGAGCAAGGCATCCGAATAGAGGGGCGTGAGGCCAGCGGAAATATTGTACAGGGCAATTTTATTGGAGTGGATCGCACTGGTCTGATCGCTCTAGGCAATGGAACAGATTGTTGCCATTCCGGAATTGTCCTCCATTCGGGTGCAAGCAATAACACCATCGGTGGGAATATTCCTAGTGCCGGCAATGTCATCTCAGGTAATACCGCTGATGGTGTTACCATCACTGACCCAGGGACCAGTGGGAATATAGTTTCCGGAAACTTCATTGGTACTGATAGGACTGGAACTCAGGATCTCGGCAACTCTTTCGACGGAGTGGTAATGGTAGGGGGCACGAGCAACAATCTGATTGGTGGAACAGAAGCTGGGGCTGGCAATGTTCTATCAGGCAACGGTGCAAACGGTGTTGCCATTTATCATTTTGAAACGACAGGAAATCTAGTTCAAGGTAACTTCATAGGTACCGATGTCACTGGTACACTTTCCTTAGGCAACACAGGCCATGGCGTAGCAATTGCTGCAGGAGCAAGCTACAATCGAATCGGTGGGACAATCACTGGCGCGGGGAATACTATCACCTTTAATAACTCCAGCGGAGTCCTTCTTGCCAGCGAATCGAGCACTGGCAATGCGATTTTGTCAAATTCCCTTCATTCGAACGGCAATCTGGGAATTGATCTTGGCGAGGATGATGTTACTCTGAACGATCTCTTCGATGCAGATGGCGGATCAAACAACCTACAGAATTTCCCATTCCTCAATACCGTCAAAAGCACAGGTAAAGGCATCCTGATTCAGGGCGCCTTGCTCAGTACTCGAAATACTACCTACCGTCTCGAGTTTTTCTACAATGATGTTTGCGATCTTTCGGGCTATGGTGAGGGAGAAACCTATCTTGGGTTCGTAAATGTTAAGACAAATTCAACCGGCCATGTGAACTTCAAGATCACCTTGCCAACTTCTCTCCCCGCGGGAAGATTTGTTACAGCTACTGCCACGGACCCGGCGAACAATACATCTGAGTTCTCTCAATGTGTAATCGTCAGCCCATGAAGCAACAAGCGGTGATAAAGCCCAGATAAAGTTTTCAAGAGTCTAAGAGGACCAACTCTCAGTTGGTCCTCTTCCTTGACTGGTTAGAAATGAAAAACAACTTGGTGAAACTTCACCAAGTTGTCTCATTGGCGGTCCCAACTGGCATAGAACCCGCTTATTTAGTTAAGAGATGCTTGAAACCAAAAGATCATGCTTATTCACTTGATCTTTTATACTCATTCTTTTTAAATGAATATCGTGACTTACTGATCTACGATCATCTTCCAGTCATACAGGAGGACATCGTTTCTTTTCTTGGCGAGTTCCATCATTTGGTCGGTAAAGCTGGATAGAGAACACAGTCCAAATAATAGAGCCTGTCCATCTACTTCTTTCATCAATCCTCTGGATTTCGCTTCGAGTTGCTCCAAGATATCCACGCCAACAGGGCGCCGACTCCATTTACATTCCACAAGCATGGTATGCGTATTGCTGAGCAACACGATATCGATCTCCTCATTCGCCTGCCACCACCCACCGATCTGCTTGGGAAGAAACGGAAGTTTCCCATTTAGTCCGTTACGCCAGAAATACTGCTGGCAGGCCTGTTCAAACACGGTTGAGGTGAACGCGTCCAGGTCTGGAGAGATCGCTGTGTCGAACACCACTTCTTTTGCGCCGCGCTCCAATTGGGAATGATTGGGCAGAACAAATCGGAACCAGAACCGCAGGAAATTATCCTTGAGTCGATACACGCCTCGACGGCTCTTATGAGGTTGGGTTTCGGTCACCGGGACAATTCGTTCCACCAGGTGAAGTTGTTGCAGCGTTTCCAAATAAGGTGCAATGTTATCAAGCCCAGCAGCCTGTTTGATCTCATTCTGGCGAGTATTGCCGGATGCAATCGCCTGCAGAACGGCAAAATAATTCCGCGGCTCACGCAGCTCCTGTTGAAGCACAAAACGAACTTCATCGTAGAGTGCCGATCCACGTGTCAGGATACCCTCGATGATGTTCGTTTGCAGGGATTGATCGGGTTGGATCGTCTGCAGATAGGCAGGTGTGCCTCCATACACTGCATAAGCTCGCAAACGGTCGTCTGCAGAATAGGAGAGGAAAAACTGTTGAGCGTCCACGAACTCGAGCGGTTCCAACAAGTATTGAGCGGTACGGCGCCCGGAGTGCGGAGCATTGTATCCAAGAACAGTTTCCTCCATCATCCCAATATAGGAGCCATTCAAGATCAGCATGATCTCGGTGTTTTTCAAGGTTCGATCCCAGGTCCGCTGCAGGATCGATGCCAAAGACGGGTCGGCAGCAACGAGATACGGGAACTCGTCGATCACGACCACCAGCCGTTCCGATTGAGCCTGCTTTGCCAGAGTGTTCAGCAGGTCATCCCAGGTGTTGT
>DASWEH010000318.1:0-7878 GCA_036394895.1 Anaerolineales bacterium | reverse complement strand
AGCAAGTCCAGGTTCTCTTCCACATCACGATCGCGATACGGAGAGTTCTTGCCTGGTTCAGTAAAGGTGCCGCGGTTTGCACTCACTTCTTCGGGGCTTTGGTCATCCACATACGCCTTGCCCATGAGCACCAGTTTCTTTGCCCATTCATAGAGCACATCAAAATAGTCAGACGCATACGTGACCTTTGCCCATTCGATGCCGAGCCAGCGTGCATCGTCCATAATGGCGTCCACGAACTCGGTTTCTTCCTTGGTGGGATTTGTGTCATCGAAACGCAGGATCAACTCGCCATTGTTTTCCTTGGCAATCAGATAATCGATCATGAATGCCTTGACGTGACCAATATGCAAATAGCCATTCGGCTCAGGTGGCAACCGCGTGCGGACATAGTTGAAACGCCCGCTTGCTAGGTCTTCCGCGACCGCTTCGCGGATAAAGTCTGTATATTTCGTTTCTTCGGTCATAGAGTTGGCCTCGATTTCTTAGCCACAGAGACACGGAGACCACTGAGTCTTTTGTGTTCTGTGTTTCGTTTATGGAACAATTTGCAGACATCTGGTGTCAATCGTTTGAGCCAATTGAAATATCTTTTGTCAACCCCTAATTATAACAAACGGCAAAGTATAATTCAGCATGGAGGCTACAATGAGCGAATCCAATGAAAAGCAGGCAGGGTTTCTAGGTACTTACTTCGACCGTGATGGAGTCTTGCGCCTGTCGCGCTGGGCAGACGTGATTGCGTGGATCGTATTGACCGTTTATTTGTTGTTTTGGCTGTCTTCATTCCTGATTTTTCTGGGACAGTACTTTAGTGGATTGTACTTTGACAAGGGTGCGAACTTCTTGACCGTGATCAGTATGTTTGCGAGCCAGATCCAGCAACCGTTGCCTGGGATTTTTTACTTCTTTGGTTTACAGGCCGTCTCCAAGGGATTGTTGATCTTCCTCGACATGGAGGACAACACGCGCCGTGCAGCGCGCAACAAATAGGACTTGCCCGCGCTTGGCGGGCATGATACAATACCGCCCGCTGGATGGAACACGTTGTGTTCTGATGGGGGATTGTCTAATGGTAGGACGGCTGACTCTAGTCTAGATCAGCTAGCAATTATATTGGGGATTGGTGCAACGGCAGCACGCCACGCTCTGGACGTGGAAATTGGGGTTCGAATCCCTGATCCCCAGCACAAAATCTAGGCAGAACCTCCCAAGAAACGCCCATACTTGGGTACGAAAAGAGCCCTCTGACGCCAAGGGCTCTTTTTTTACTGCAACCAGAAATTCGGTTATGGACTTGAATAATTGGAGGTATCGTCTTTCACACGTTTGAGTTCCTCTGACATCTCTATCCGTATGAGAAGCTCATCAAGCTTTTCAGCCGAGTTAGATAATTATCTTGGGTTCAGCAGATATAATCGGATGTGAGCAATGTCAGTCGAAATTAATCAGATCATACGCAGCAAACGAAAAACACTCTCTCTCATTGTGCAGCCTGACGGTTCTCTTATGGTACGTGCACCATGGCGGGCCTCCTCAAAATCAATTAAGGAGTTTGTTGAAAGAAATGCAGAATGGGTTCAGAAGAAACAGGCAGATGCTCTAGCCAGCTATTCCCCGGTGACCAAGCAATTTATTCCAGCTGAGATGTTTATGTACTTGGGAAATGCTTATCCATTGGAGATTGTGAAGGACCAAAAGCAAAGCTTGCTTCTGAATGAGAAGTTCAAATTGGCAGAGTCAGCTCAAGATATTGCGGTCAGGGCATTTGAACATTGGTATCGAGAACAAGCCAGACGGATTCTGAATGAGCGTGTAACTTTCTATGCCCATCAATATAATTTTCAGTACAAGAGGATTGGAATCACGTCTGCTCGCACGCGTTGGGGATCTTGTGCTGTCAATGGTTCATTGAACTTCTCATGGCGGCTGATCATGGCTCCCTTGGAATCAGTGGACTATGTGGTCATCCATGAACTAGTGCACACAATTTTCCATAACCACTCAAAGCGATTCTGGAACAGGGTGCAAGAACTTATGCCCAATTATAGAGAGCACCAGAAGTGGCTAAGAGAGAATGGCCCTCGTTTATTGATGTGATCGAGTCCTTACGGATGCTTCTCACCAAAAGAACTCTGATACTTCAGATCCGCAAAACGACAGAAAAAGGCGCACAGCAAACTGTACGCCTTTTGGTTTCCTCAGCGAATCGAATGGTTGTTTTAACAGTTGAGCAACCGTGTGAATCGATTTATGCAAACGACTCGTACAATGAACGCGCCTGAACCGTGCTCTCTGCGGTCCAATTTTCAGGCAAGGATGTGCTCACGGTGACTGTAGTCCCCGCTGGGACGTCAAAGTAGTTGTCACTAAAGATGGCATCCGAGCCATCGGTGGAAAGTTCCACGAAGCGTGCCAGGTAGCGGGTAGAGACCTCGATACGCAGGGTCTGGCTTTCCACGTGGGACTTCGCCTTCAAACCAGGGTCGCGCAATTCGAGGTGCTTGTTAGCCACAAAGGGGGTAACACTTTGCGAGATCAGCGTACCCTCCTGCCACATCTCCCCGACGAAAACCACATTACGCTGATTTTCGGCAGAGACAAGAGCCGAGAAATCATACGAGCCGACGAGTGTATCCGCGAGCGCCATTGCGCGCAGGTTTTGTTCTCCGCTACTCAGGCATTTGCCATCCAGCATCTCCAGTCGCCAGCGAACGAAGACATTCAGCGGCTTGACCAAGTCGCTGGTGACGTGGACCTTCATGGTCTTTCCGTCCTCTGCAACCGAGAGCAGGAGAGGAGCATAAAAACGTTTGGCAGCATAGTGGAGCGCCTTCCAGCGCCCAAAATAATCGAGTGACGCCCAAGAGGCTACCGGCCAACAGTCGTTAAGTTGCCAGATGAGCGTGCCGCTGACCCGGTCCCGGTTGCGCCGCCAGTGTTCAACACCATAGCGTATGCCTTCAGCCTGAAGGATCAGACTCAGATAAACAAGAGAAGGAAAATCCTTCGGCATACGGAAGGTATCGGTCATCTGTGCAAGCATGAGACCGTTGCCCGAGCCGCTGCGCTGATGGTGTTCCATAATATAGGAGGTCATGTTCCAGTCGGCGGGGTCGGCATAGGTGGCGATGGTCTTGAGAGGCGGCAGAGCCTGGAAGCCGAATTCACTCATAAAACGCGGATATTGTGTACGGTAGGCGGTGAAGGGCTTACGTCCATGCCAAACATCCCAGTAATGACAATCGCCCTGCACCTGATTGTTTGCGCCCTCGAACGGCGTGTTCGCGGACGCCGAACTGGGCCAATAGGGATGATCCGGATCCTCAACCTCAAGCAACTCAGGCAGCCAATGATGGAACATGCGGTCGTAGCCAGCTTTGAGCCGCTGGTTGAGCGGGTCATCGGGTTTATTCCAACCCCAATCGCACCAACCCTGTTCCATTTCGTTGTTGCCGCACCAGAGTGCCAGCGCGGCGTGATGACGCAGGCGGCGCACATTTTCAACAGCCTCTACGCGGAAATTCTCGAAGAAGTCGGCATCGGCGGGGTAGATGCCACAGGCAAACATGAAATCCTGCCAGATCAAAATGCCGTAGCGGTCGCACAGATCGTAGAACATATCCTCAGGGTAATACCCGCCGCCCCAGATGCGCAGCATATTCATGTTGGCATCCACAGCGCTCTTGAGCAGCCCTTCCAGCATTGACCTGGTAATGCGCGTGGGTAGGGAATCCGTTGGAATCCAGTCCGCGCCCTTGGCGAAGAGACGCACGCCGTTCACATAGAACGTGAATTCCTTGCCCCATTGGTCAGGCTCCTGGCGAAGTTCAATGGTCCGCAGTCCAATGTTGTCGGTACGCTCGTCAAGGAGTTTTTCTCCCTCTCTGAGGGTGACTTCGACCTCGTAGAGCGGTTGCGCACCGTAGCCATTTGGCCACCACAGTTGCGGATCGGGAATTTCGATTGCAAGATTTGCAAAATAAGCTCCCCCCTCGAATAGAGGCTGTAACTCTTCATTGGTTTCGAATTGTTCGCCGTCAGGACTGGTCACCTTCATGAATGACTTGATCTCAGACTTGCCAGCCACCTCGGCACGAATGTCAGCGCTGATTGTGGCAGCATTCAACCCCAAAGTTTGTCGCAAGTGGACATTCTCAAAGCGAACGGAATATCCTTCGAGCCGGATCTCCTTCCAGATGCCAATGGGCGGCAATTTGGGGCCCCAATCCCAGCCCCAGTGACAGGGTGCCTTACGCAAATGTGGCCCGCCGGGAATGTCGCCACCGCCTTGCAATGGGAGCTGCGCCTGTTTCGCGGTGATAAATCGTACAGGTGATCCAAATGTAATGCATAGTACATTGCTGCCATCGTGCAATAGGGTTTTCACCTTCCATTCCCAACGCCGGAACATGTTTTCTGCATGCCCGAGGTACGTCCCGTTGAGATAGACATCGGCAATGGTATCGAGACCATCGCAAACGAGGCTAACATTTTCTTCGGCAAGGAGGTCGGCATCAACGGTGAACGTATACCGATACTCCCAATCGTTTTCAGCTACCCACATCACCTTGAGTTCATTATCGGCTACAAACGGGTCGGGGATTTTGCCCAGCGCGAGCAAATCGGTATGCACGCCGCCTGGGACAGTCGCGGGCGACCATTCATTTGTTCCAAATTGGCGGAATTGCCATTCGCCGTTCAAACTTTGTTTCTGCATTGTTACTCTTTTTGGTTTAGGGTTTATTGGTTGGCAAACAAGCTTGCTTTGTCAGCGCGCCGATCAACTATGATCTGCTGGCAGCCGCCTCTGCTCTTCCTCCAATGGCCTTCACTGTCCATCAGCCGCGCGTTTTGCCTCTGATTTGCATTTTGATGTGGTAACTCGTAATGTCACATGTGCCTCTTAGTGTAACATTCCATTGTTGCTGTCGGAAGATGTGATTGAAGGAAATTTCTATTCCATTGCACCAGGCTGTTTTGCGACTCGATCCGGTCCTGCCGGATACATCAATTCATTGCGCTCAGAGCGCCATAGGTAGCTAGATTTACACACGTAAAACTGCACTGCTGTCTACCCTACTTGACGAATCCTGCTCTGGGAAATAAAATAGTTCCAATAATTAACTATTAACTATGTTAATTATATGGAGATCAGATCATGGCGCTTTCTGAACGTTTGTATGACCATACTATTGACCGCTTCTGGGAAACGGTACCTCCGCTATGGAATTTTGTCCGCTCCCATATTCGGGCTACTGCAACAACTAAATTCGATATCACTGTCGAGCAATTCCATGTCTTGAGACATGTGCGCAGAGGGATAGCATCAATGAGCGAACTGGCAATTGCGAAGAATATTAGCCGTCCCGCCATCAGCCAAGCAGTGGACATTCTGGTACATAAAGGTTTATTGACACGCGTCCAAAGCACACAAGATCGACGTTACGTGGAACTGGCATTGACCGACGCAGGTAACAATTTACTAGATACTGTATTCAAAGAAACGCGCGAATGGATGAAGCAACGTATGAGTGGATTGACGGCAGATGAGTTGGAACTTATTGCGGAGGCCATGAAAGTCATGAAGAAAATGTTGGAATAAGAACGCTGGTGCATGTTGAAACACTGCTGCCTGAACTCACATCCCATGCAAATTTGACTTTTCTGTTTATCAGAATAATTAAATCATTACTTTAGGAGAAATTAAGGTTATGGAAGATTCCCCAGTGGAACGATTGGGCGATCCTACTGAACCGATCGTATCCGACACCGTGCTGCGGCAGAGCGATAGTCGACCTTTCTCTGCCATGCGGCATCGTAATTTTCAGTTGTACTTTGGTGGACAGCTAATTTCCAATATTGGCACGTGGATGCAGATTATCGCCCAAGGATGGGTGGTCTATCAACTCGGTCACTCTGAATTGACGCTGGGGTTGGTGGCCTTTGCCTCGGCTATCCCGGTTCTGTTGATCTCACCCTGGGGCGGCGTGATCGTTGATCGCGTCTCACGCCGCAAGCTGCTGATGATGACCCAATCTGGTGCAATGATTCTGGCATTTGCCATGGCTGCCCTGACCTTTGCAGACATAATCCGGGAATGGCATGTAATCGCCATAGCTGCTCTGCTGGGAGTGGTCAACGCCTTTGACGCACCGGCGCGCCAGGCGTTTGTGCCGGAGATGGTCGAGAAGGACGACCTGCCGAATGCGATCGCCCTGAATTCCATGATGTTCAACAGCGCGCGCGTCATCGGCCCTGCTGCGGCCGGGCTGGCGCTGGCCATCGTCGGTGCCGCCTGGTGTTTCACGATCAACGGAATTTCCTTTCTTGCAGTGCTCGTTGGATTGTGGTTGATGCAACTGCCAGCGCGCCGAAAGATCCTGCATACTGCCTCGCCCTGGCAGCAACTGGTTAGCGGTATGAAATACTCGGCGGGCAAACGTGAGATCTCGGGGTTGATCCTACTCTCGCTGGTGTTCAGCATTTTCGGTATTTCTTACTCCACGATCCTGCCTGCGTTTGTGGAGAATTCGCTGCATCAGGGAGCCGCAGCATATGGATGGGTGAACACCGCCACCGGATTGGGTGCGGTCACCGGGGCACTGCTGCTGGTGAATCGCGTGGGCCAGGGGCGACGCGGAAAGTTGTTGGTCTTCACCAATCTCGCCTTTCCGCTCGTCCTGATTGCTTTTTCCTTTACCTCATCCTATCCACTTTCTCTTCTGCTGGCCTACGGATTGGGTCTCGGTTTCATGGTCCAGTTCACCACCATCAATACATTACTGCAAACCCACGTGCAGGATGAATTCCGCGGGCGGGTCATGGGGCTGTATACCATCACTTTCTTTGGATTTGCTCCATTCGGGAATTTGTTGATCGGTTTCCTTGGCGAAAAAATGGGGTTAGGGATCGCTATGGCGTTGTTTGCGGTTTGCTGCCTGATTTTCTCACGGCTGGTCCTGATGAAAAACACCGAGATTCAGAAGCTTTATTAACACAGCTTGCAGGAATGTATGCGCGGTTCATCGATGTGGAAATAGAGACTATCATCAAAGCGATGAAAATGATGTCGCCGATATGGCGGAAAATCACTGCCTACTCGAACAACAAAATATTTTGAAAATTACTTTTATGAACCATATCAAAAAACTATTACATTTTGTAAAACCTTACTGGCGCCGGAGCCTTGTGTCGCTTGTATTTTTAGTTGCCGTTGTTCTTATGGATCTGGCGATTCCGCGACTGATTCAGCGCATCATTGACCAGGGGATTAATGGCAGGAATATGCAAGTCGTTATAAGCACGACGATCATCATGCTCGCCATCTCTGGGCTGCAAACCTTTTTCGCCATTGCCAACAATCTATTTTCGATCCAAGTAGGAGAGAGCGTCGCCAGGGATTTGCGCGAAGCGCTTTTCCTCAAAATACAGTCCTTCTCATTTGGGAATCTCGATCATCTCAACACAGGTCAGCTAATGGTTCGTCTTTCGAGTGACACGACTGCCTTTCAAAGAATGGTACAAGTCTCGCTGCGGATAGGTACTAGGGCCCCGTTGTTAATGGTCGGAAGCTTGATTCTGATGTTCATTACCGATAGTCGTCTGGCGTTAATGATCCTGCCGGTTCTACTAGCCACGACGATTGTGATCGTCTTCTTCGTCTCACGTATGGGACCCTTGTTCCTGACCGTCCAAAAGAAACTGGACCGGCTTAACACGGTCTTACAGGAAAATATTGCTGGTGTGAGACTGGTCAAGGCGTTTGTGCGCGCCGATTATGAAGATGAACGCTTTGCCGAAGCGAATGAAGATTTCACGGATCGCAATATTCGTGTGATGCGATTCATGGCAACACTTTCTCCTGCTATGAGTATC
>DASWEH010000317.1:0-11047 GCA_036394895.1 Anaerolineales bacterium | reverse complement strand
GACCTGTGCTTCCTGATCTACCTCACCGACAACAACAACCAGATGCAGATCGCCAGTGGATACGATTTGATCCGGGAAGAGAATCTTGAGGGCGGGAGCCTCAACAAGAATTTGATCCCAATGCTCACTAATGCGCTCCAGCGCGGACGTCCATTGCGCCTGCCTTCGAGTAGCACCTCTGCCGATATTAAAGGACTGAGCGATCTACTTGGTTTGACCAATCCGGGTCACCTGATGAGCGTACCGATTATCACGCCTGACAAGGAACCGTTGGGTGGCGTGCTGTTGTTATCTCCGTATTCAAACCGTCTATGGAGCGCGGAAGATCAGGCGTTCCTGACAAATATCGCTGTCTCGCTCGTGCCCATTATTCAGCGCGGACAAAAGATGACTTCGCTTGAGATCAAAGGCGAGCAAACCAAACAGGCTCTGGATGTGGCGCAATCTCGCATCACGGATCTGGAACGACGCAATAACGATCTGCTGAAACAGATGGACGTCGTTAAAGCCGACGCCCAGGAGGGATTGACCCAGGCTGAGAATCTCGCTGCCATGCGAAAAATGCAAGAGGAGACGCAGCAAGCGCTTGAGAAACTCAAGCAGGAAAACGAAGAACTGCGCATTCTCAAAGCCACAAAAAAGACTGGCTCTGCTCCCTCCGCCCAGATGGAAAATGAATTACGTCTTACGCTGGAGGAAGTGGCTCGCTTGCAAAACCAGCTTGCCGAAGCGAACATGCGTATCGTCGAGGCAGAAAAAGGCACCTCCGTTGCACATTCGACAGAACAGGCCGAAGTGGTCGCCTCCATTTCACAGGAACTTCGCCAGCCGATGTCATCCATCGTCGGATACACCGACTTGCTACTGGGCGAATCAGTTGGCATCCTTGGCACACTGCAACGTAAATTTGTGGAACGCATCAAAGCCTCTACGGAACGGATTGGCAGCTTGATCGATGACTTAATCCAGGTGACAACCCTGGAGACGGGACTCAATGAACTGAAACCCGAGCCGGTGAACCTGGACCTTATTATTGATAATGCCATGACCTATACAAGCAGTCAGATCCGTGAGAAGAACATTTCCATGCATCTCGACCTGCCGAAGAATATGTTGCCCATCTATGCCGATCGTGAAGCTCTGCAACAGATTTTGATCCACCTTCTTCAAAACGCGGGAGCCGCCTCCCCATCGGAAGGGAATATACATCTAAAGGTCCAGACCAAAACAGAAGATAACAAGGAATATGTCCTCATCCAGGTCAGCGATACAGGCGATGGCATCGCCGCGGAAGATTTGCCGCGTGTGTTCACCCGCTTGTATCGGGCGGACAATGTCTTGATCCAGGGCGTGGGCGACACAGGCGTTGGACTTTCCATCGCGAAGACTCTCACCGAAGCGCAAAAGGGACGGATCTGGGTGGACAGCAAACCGGGCGTCGGTTCAACATTTAGCGTCCTGCTGCCCATTGCCAGAAACTCACCTGTAAAGAATGTGGAGAATTAATTATGCAAGCCTGGCGCCAATTAGGTGGTGGGGTGATCGTTGCAATTTTTTCGGTGATTTTGGTCATTGGGGGAATCTTTCTCTCCCTGGCTGAGACTCTGCCCTCGCCCGCCACTCCAACCCTTATCCCCCCAACCTTCCCGTTGAGCTTTCCAACTCCAACTGCCACAATCGTCGCGATTCTGCCCAGCGAAACGTTGACTGAAACAGTACTCCCGTCCGAAACCGCATCTGGATTACCCACTGCTTCGCAAATCGTCTTACAGCCCACGTCCTGCACTCCACCCTCCGGATGGATCCGCGTGATTGTTGCTACAGGGGATACAGTCTATGCGCTGGCACAGCGTTACAAAACCAGCGCGGAAAGTTTGAGCGCTGCCAACTGTCTTTCGGCTGTTGAGGTGCCGGCTGGTTATGCCTTGTATGTGCCTCCCGTTCCGACTGTTACAGTTATCCCTTGTGGTCCGCCCGCTGGTTGGGTAAAAAATTATATTGTGCAGCCTGGCGATACCTTGTTCCGCATCGCGGTCTCTTATAATATTACCTATCCTCAACTACAACGCGGCAACTGCATGGGAAGCTCCACCACAATTTATACAGGTCAAAGACTGTGGGTTCCAAACGTTCCAACGCGCACACCAGTTCCCGGCATCACAATTATTCCAACTTTCCCATCAGAGACATCGCTTCCTACTGTCACAATAGTTCCACCTACTGATATTCCTACCGAACCGGCGACCACCATACCTCCAGCAACGTTCACGCAAACAACACCGATCACGCCCAATCCATAAGGTATGAAGAGACTTTTTCACATCATTCTTCTAGCGGGGTACCTTCTCGCTGGATGCGGCCCTCTCGCGCTCGCGCCTTCCAGCGTTCAACCTGCTCCATCTCTGCCATTCACCCTGGTGACTGCTGCACCAAACGCTTCACCCACCCCGACTCCTTTTCAGCCGATTCCCTGGACTCCAACCGGCACGCTCGACTCCCAGCCGACAGGTGATACCGCTACCCCAACCGTGACTCTCCCTGCACCGACTCAGACTGAAATCCCAACCATCGACCCAAACCTGCTCATCAACACGGTCGTCCCCTTTTCGACAATCGATCCCTCAGGGAGTCAAGTCCTCAACAATGGACAGGAAACAGTCAATTTCTTATTGATCGGTTCAGACAGACGACCGGGCGGCTCCTTCCGCACGGACACGATGGTGATCGCCATCCTGCGTCCCAATGATGGACAGGTCTCGCTCATTTCCATTCCGCGTGATCTATGGGTGTCCATTCCTGGCTGGGAGAATCAACGTATCAATACTGCTTATCAACATGGAATCTCCATTGATTATCCGGGTGGCGGACCAGGCTTGCTAAAAGATACGATCCTTTATAACCTCGGCATTCGCATCGACCATACTGCCATGGTGGAGTTCGATGGCTTCCGTCAGATCGTGGACACACTCGGCGGTGTGGATGTTCCTGTCGCGTGCGCATACACGGATTGGCATTTGATCGATCCAAGCTACGACCCCGAGAATGAGAATAACTGGGCACTGTACACAACGGGGCCAGGCCTCATTCACATGGACGGTGATCTGGCGTTATGGTACGCGCGCTCGCGCCAAAAATCCAACGACTTCGACCGTGGCCGCCGCCAGCAGGAAGTCCTGCGCGCCTTATTTACACAGGCTCTGCAGGCGGGCACTCTCACGCGCATTCCGGAGTTATATAACGATTTGAAAAGTACTGTGGAAACAGATCTCAATCTTGTTGATCTTTTACAACTCTCCCTCTACGCGCCCAAAATGACGAACGCAGATATCCGCAGTTACTACATCCGTCCACCACTGGTCAGCTCGTGGATCACCGAGGGCGGCGCGGCTGTTCTCCTCCCGAATGAAGAACCTCTTCAGCAGATGTTAACCGAAGCACTTTCTGCTTCGACAAAAACAGTTGAACGACAGGCAGTTGTCATCGATGTGATGAACGGAACATCCATTACTGGTTATGACACGCTGGCAGCCTCACGTCTTAATTATGCGGGCTACGAGACACATATTATTCCCTCTGACAGACAGGACTATGCTTATTCGGTTCTGATAGACAAAACCGCGGCACAAGATCACACCCAGAGCGATCCGATCCTCGATGTGATGGGTATGCTACCGGGCAGTGTCATATCAGGACCAGACCCCAACAGCAAAGCGCATTATCTTTTAATCCTGGGATACGATTACCAGCCCTGCTTTAGCCCAGAGAAGTTGGGGCAGTGATTTTCAGTTCTTAATTTACTCCAGAGCATCCGTGGTATCGAAGGTCTGAGTAGCAGCGGGTGAAGCGTTGGAATTAGCCAAAACATCCACCACAAGCTGTGGACGATAGGCTGGAATGGCATCCCGGCTGGCAAGGCTCAAAGGAGTTCCGTCGAAGGTGATCAGGACAATGCTGTACGTGCCGTTGCCTTTCACGAGGGAGGTCAGATCCACACTAGTCCATTGCCTGGCATGAAAAGGTTCTGATTCTGTGATCAGTTTACCAATAGGGGGCGCGTTCCCGTATGTAATTGTGGATTCGCGCCAGTCTTGATTTGTCACAGCACGCACCTGATACCCAGCATTCGACTGGCTGTTGGCATAGAGGCGTAAGATTGCACGCGCCACTGTACCTGGCAAATCCTGGACCTCAAAACGCAAATAACTAGCTCCAAGCGGTCCGCCATAAACACGCAGCATATTCGAGGTGCCGTAGTTCAACGTTGGCTTTGTCTTGCTGACATATGCATCCGCGATAGGGGGAAAGGTAAAGGCGATTGTCCCTGGTGTGGGGGAAGCTATTTGTGTGGGAACAGGTGTAATTGTTTGCGCTGAGGCAGGCGTGTCGGTGGGAGCGTCTCCGTGGCATTTCTCTGTACCAGAGTCTGTGAACGTCTTGCCCGCTTCAGGGACAAACTGCCAATCGTAACTGTCTAGGTGTAAGGTGAGCTTGAGCACTCCGTACGTATCGTTATTACGCACCTCACTGTTCGCGGCGAGGGTCTCGATGTCCGTAAGGTTGGCACCACCCGTTCCGACAACGAACTGCCGAATGCCACGGACCGTATCCAGTGTTCCCTCCGGCGTCTGGGGAGCAAAGCGCTCATAGATATGGTCATGCCCGTTCAGGATGACATCAACATCCTTATCGTACAGGATTTGCCAAATCGACTGGGTATTGTCAGCTGTGCGGCCTCCCGAGCTAAAGAGTGGGATATGCCAGTATGCCAGCGTGCAGAGATTGGGGTGAGCCGCCAGGTCTGCTATCAGCCAACTCGCCTGAGGAGAACCATAACTGCATCCACCCGCATCCCCACAATTGGAATTCAGGGCAATCAAGTGCCAGGCGCCAATGTCATAACTATAGTATCCCTGGGTGGGCTCACCAGCGGCTGACCCAAAGTATTTAAAGTAGCCCGCCGCACCCGCATTGTCGCTTGTACAATCCGTACCGCCTGAAGTGAGGTACTCATGGTTGCCGACAACAGGGTGCGAAATTGATTTCACACGCCCCCAACTTGGTCCATAAGATTGCAGAAAGGCCCGATAGCCTGCGCAAAAGTATTGAACGTCCCCAAGCGGCAGGACAGCTGCCAAGTTAGCATCTACGAGAAGATCTGACGTGTACTTCTGATGACAGAAGCTTGTATTCCCCTCGCCCTCATTAAAGTTGATGACAGCAGGGTCACAGGCAATATCTCCAGCTGCGGCAATGACAGGATCAGACGCTGCGTGTGCCTCTTCAAGTGTCCCGGTTAATTTCGCCGGACCAAATGATATCCATATCAGAGCGATGAATACCACTAGGGAGATGTAATTTCGGGGATTTTGAAAACCTGAGGCTTGCATCAATGCAACTCTAGATGCCATACGAAATGGCAGTTGAAAATAATATCTGTTGAGATACGTTAGTGGGATTGCTATGAGAGGCTTCGTTTTATGCCGATAGAGAATAAATCTTAACCGCGTTGATTATAAACTGACCATTGCAGTTTGTTGCCAAAAATCAAATCCCCTTTTGGTTGGATCATTGTTGCTTACGATAAAACTATTCAAGCCCTGTACGTTAAAGCGGAAGTACGTGCGCACGATCGGCGACCCATCCACACGGAAGGTTGTCGCTGTGCCATAGTTCGTGGTTGGACTGGTCTCATTGACCTATGAGTCCGCACTTGTGGAAAACACGAAGGTGACTAGAACAGGCGTACTTGTCCTTGTTGATGTTGGCGAAGGATTCGGTGTCAGGTAGCAGAAGCCCCTGAATAGATGTAGAGATGGGAGTACTCCCACATGTCGCTGAAGCTTCAATTTTATGATGCGTCAGGGGTGTTGACATCCCCTCCTTTTTTCGCTAAACTATACGCAGTAGAAAGCAGGAAGAGACAAGAACAGGAGCTATCATGCCTGATAATCGATTAACTTCACATTTAACCCCGCAGAGCACCCTTACCTCCGCTATCAATTCGTGGGAAGCCTTCCTCGTGGATAAGGGCCGCTCACCCAACACAATCAAAGCCTTCCTTTCGGACGTGCGCCTGCTCACGAGTTTCCTTCCGCCAGACACGACCATTGGCAAAATCGGTACAAAAGATCTCAATCGCTACTTTGAGTGGATGGAAAAGGAACGTGAGGTTCCATGCAGCCCCAAGACGCTGGCGCGGCGCATTACGGCTACCAAATCGCTGTTCCGCTGGCTGCATCAATATGGAGTCCTGTTGGTTGACCCGGCTGAAAAAGTCGCGCAACGTTCGGCGATCAGTCCTCTGCCCCTCGTATTGACCTCTGAAGAATACGACGCGGTCCTGCTTGCCGCAGACCGTCACCGCCGTGGAAGCAAACCCGATGCACGTTCCTACACTCTGGTCTATCTTTTGCTGACCACTGGGATCAAAAAAAGTGAGACGTTGGGATTGAAACTCGAACACGTTGAACTAGATACGCCCAATGGGCCCCAGATATTTATCCGCTATGCCAGTCCGGCGAATCGTTACAAAGAGAGAAAGCTGATCCTGCCCGATGATTGGATTCCCGCCTATAAGGAATACCTCGCCCAATACCACCCGACCGAGCAAGTATTCCCATGGTCGCCACGACGGCTCGAGTATTTACTTGAAGATATCGGCAATGAAGCCGGGCTGACCAAGCATCTTTCGTTCGATATGTGCCGCTGGACCTGCGCCCTGAGATATTACCGCGCTGGCGAAGAGCCAGATAGGATTCGCCAGAAGCTTGGCGTTTCGAAGATCCAATGGCGCGAGCTGCATAATAAGTTGAAGCAGTTGAGTGGGATGTAGATCACGTCATTGCGAGGAGGACGCGCGAAGCAATCTCAAGCAACTTTAAGCATAATATTTGAATTTGATGTGAGATTGCTTCGGGCTATCGCCCTCGCAATGACGTTAACGCCGCGTCACCGAAAAATACAAAGCTTGTCGCGTTGCATCTGTTAACCGGAATGGGTGGGCCGGACGATAGCCCGGCACCCAGACCACCTTCTCACCCATGCAAAGGATGGGCCAGCGATCGCGGGCGCGTTGGGGCAGTTTCACATTGATGAAGAAATCCGAGATCTTCATCTCATGCCCATCCATGCCCAGCGGCTCAAAGCGATCTCCATCTTGTCGGACGCGCAGTTCGAGCGCATCCTGGATTCCCTGTGCATCCACCCACACCTGAAATGGATCTTCATTCCTACGGGCTTGTTCCGTTGCCAGCGAGGCAATATTCCAACGCTCACAGTTTAACTTCCAGCCACCAGACAATTTGACGGTACCGGGAATATTCAATGAAATGACATTGCTTTCATCCGGCATTTGTGGCCAACGCTCAATGGGAAGAGTCACATTCCTGGCCGCGATGTAGATCAACGATCCCTCACGCAGCAAGTGAACGCCGCCAGTCAAATCCATACGGATATGGCGGCTCGCATCAGGATCAGAAATGAAATGAGTCGCACGTTCCAAGGTTGCATAGTTAATATCCAGCTCGTCAGGGTGGACATGCTCGATCGCACGCCGGATCAGGTTTCGTTGGAGTCCGACCGGCTGTCCGGTCAACGCCGCAGAGTCGAAGGTGATGAATCCTGAAGTTTCCTGTGCAACACAAACCTTCCAGGCCTCATTCAAAATAGTTGCAAGGATTTCATAATCGCCCGCCAAGGAACGCGACGTGCGCCAGATCACTTCGCGAAAACGCTGATTATAGGATTCAAGGGTGGGGATCAACAAATGACGCAAACGATTGCGAAAGAAATCCAGCGAGGCATTGCTCGGGTCATGCCGTGGACGGAATCCATTTGCCGCGCAATAAACAACGGTTTCCTCACGCCAGGTATCGAGCAACGGACGAACCACGGGGATCTCCGGGTCAAACATACGGATGACCGTACGATAGCTCATGCCTTTCAGCCCGACAAGGCCCGCCCCGCGAATGAAATGCATGAGTACTGTTTCCACCTGGTCATCTGCCGTATGCCCCACCGCCACGGCTTGGGCGCTCAAACGATGCGCCTGTTTCATCAGAAAACGGTAACGCAGGATGCGCGCCGCTTCTTCAACAGAGAGTTTTTCCGCTTCCGCGTAGGCACGCACATCCCCACTCTCGATGACCGAGGCTAGGTTGAGCCGCGCCGCCGTCTGCTCGACAATGTTGGCATCTGTATCCGAATCGGGGCGCAGCTTATGATTGAAGTGCGCAACAATGGTGTGATAGCCCGCTTTACGCAAAACACTCATGAGACACAGACTGTCAGGACCGCCAGAAACTCCAACAAGAATAGGAGCATCGCGGCTAAGCCCGCACTGATCTCTAAGAATGGATTGGATACTTTCGAGCATTTCTAAATTCAACCACAACGGTCACACACCTACCTGATTTGCTACATGTGCGCCGGCACGCACGATTTGCTAAGCAAATCGAGGTGAGCAAATCACGGTGCCAGGGAAGTTCACTAAGGTTTCCTCTGCTTCACTTTGTGCCCGTGGTGTCCTTTGTGTTTATCAGATTTGGTAGAGTTCCACCAACACTCCTGATGTACTTTCAGGGTGGATAAATGCGTACTTCTTTCCATCTGCTGCGAGGCGCGGTTCTTCGTTAATGAGTCGCACACCCTGGGATTTCAAATGAGACATCATCCCTTCAATATCATCCACCTCGAGACAAATATGATGCATACCCGGTCCGCGTTTAGCAAGGTATTTGGCAATCCCTGAATCATCTGTGGTTGGCTGTACCAGTTCCACCTCTGAACCAGAAAGTGGCAGGAAGGCCACCTGTGATTTTTCAGCAGGAACTTCGCGCAAGCCATGCAGTTCCATCCCCAGGGCATCCCGCCAAAACGAGAGGGCTTTTTCCATATCGTCGACAACAACAGCAACATGATTGATCTGTCTTACTTTTGGCATTGAATCCTCGTTCATCTTTTCATTGACCTAAGGGTTTCCTTCGTGTCCGTTGTGTCCTTTGTGTTGAAAGAGTCTTTTGAATGATTATAGCCGCTTGTCAGGGAATTCGATAACGATTAAGATTGGACTATGTCTACTATTCCAATCAATGTGCGGCGTGTGGCAGTAATGATCGGAATCCTCGCGCTGGTTTTTATTGTGCTTGAGTTTAATCGTCGGCTTGAAGATCTCAACATTCTGAACCAACAGAACCAACTCGTCCAAACCCAGGCGACCCAAGCTGTTCAAACTCAGCTTGCTTTACAGACTCAGGTTGGATATGCAGGCTCGAATGCCGCAGTAGAGGAATGGGCGCGTATAGATGGACATTATATTAAGGATGGTGATCTGCCAGTCGTTCCTTTGGGACAACCAGGAGCTTCACCTATTGAATCTGGAACACCCACGCCTATCCCCACGCAACCGGCAAACCGGCAAGTATGGTGGGACCTTTTCTTTGGAGAGTAAGAAGCCTTTTCCATGTTTAACATTACCTCTCGCTAAGACGGTACTATGATCAACCGTCCATTCACAAAATTTTGGGAGGGGTTTGTTGAACCAGCGTCCGGTGGGCATACAAGAGAACGCCATCTTTCACGGACACTCAACATTATTTTGTTGCTTCTTCTTCTGTGGGGAATTGGGTTTGAAATCCAACACCGGATAAGCAACAAAAACTTCAACACAACGGACGGAGTTGTATTAACCATCTTGGGGATTCTGGCGCTGGCCTATTCTTTCAACCGCCAGGGGCAATTTCAGGCGGCTACCGTTCTCACTCTCAGCCTATTGATTGCATCGACGTTTGCGTTTGCCTTTTTTCAGCATTGGAAAGGATTCAATAACTTTTCCGTGCTTTACTATTTGATTATTGCAGTCCTCATGAGCGAACTGTTTTTCTCGATGCGGGGATATCTGATCACGGTTACGATTATCATGGCTGGACTGTTGAGTATTTCACTGCTAAATCCAGGAGCGCAAACAGTTTTCATCTTCTTGTTTATCTTTTGTGTACTGATCGGCTTTTCCAGTTACAACCGCCGCTATATCGAGAGGCAGCAATTCGCGATGGCACAAAAGCTGGCACATGAACAATCCAAGCTATCGCTGGAACAGCGCAAATCTGCTCATCTTGGTTTGCTTGGAGAAGTGGGCAGGCAAGTCATAAACAGCCTCGATGAAAAAGAATTTCTGGAACGCACCCTGGAAATCGTCGTGGCTCGATTTGGATATGCGGAAGCGACGATTTCATTACTGGTCAATGATGATGTTTTGGAAGTGGCGGCCATTTCCGGCACACAGGATTTTGGTTATCAGCGCGGTTTTCAGCAAAAAATAGGCCAAGGGATTATCGGACATGTCGCTGAGACGCGTGAAGCTTATGTCACCGGGGATGTGTCCCAAGATCCATATTATTTTTCCTCGGCGGAACGAAACGGCTCAGCCATCGGCGTTCCCATGCTGGATAAGGAAAACCTGCTTGGGGTCATTTATGTAGAAAGCGCTACAAAAGATGAGCTTCAGATTGATGATGTTCAGACGCTCCAGACGTTGGCAAACCAGATCGCGACCGCGCTTCAAAAAGCACGTCTGTACGCGCGCACTCAGCAGCATTTACAGGTAATGACCACTCTGCAATCCATCTCACATGCTGTGGCATCCTCACTAGATCTGGATGAGATTTTGAATAATGTCATCCAATTGTTAAAGGATTCGTTCGGCTACACCTACTTAAGTATTTATGTACTTGAGGAGGATATTTTATATTTGGGCGCGCAGCTTGGTTATCCAGATACTGAGATTATTTATGAAATACCCATCCATACCGGCGTGATCGGAAGAACTGCCCGCAAGAAGGAAACACAATTTATCCGGGATGTCAGCACAGATTCAGATTTCCTGCCGGCTTCTTACGAAGTGAGGAACGAAATCGCTGTCCCTTTAATTAAAGATAATAAAGTGCTCGGCGTTTTGAACGTCGAATCCAAAGGGGATGTGCCGCTGACCGAAAATGATCTGAACGTTTTGAATACGCTGGCGGGTTCTGTTGCAGTCGCCATTGATAAT
>DASWEH010000316.1:0-4457 GCA_036394895.1 Anaerolineales bacterium | reverse complement strand
TATAGGCAACACTGGCAATAAAAGCCGGTCCGAGGAACGGAAGGAGGCGCGCCAATCCGCTCTTTTTGCTCTGTCCGGTCAAAACATCGGTTGCAGAACGGATTGTCCTACTTTCTTTTTCAGCAGGCTTCACTGTAGTTTGTTTCATTCCAGTATCCTATCGCTTGTCTCATAAATTACTAAACTTTTTGGTACAAATTGCGAGTGAATATCACAAGTTCGGTTTAGTAAATTATGCGATACTCTGTAACTTTGAATTGACTATTGCTGTTCAGTCACAACCAGTTTTCCAACCATGCCTGATTGTAGATGCCCGGGCATACCGCAAATAATTTGGTAGGTGCCTGGTACATCCGGAGCTCTAAACAGAACCGTTTCGGAATCTCCTGGCTGCAGATCCACCTCCCAATAAACATTGGTTTTATCTGCCTCATCAAACACTTCGCCTGCATCTTTCCCATACTTCATCACGATGAAGCTATGCTCCATCGTGCCGTCATGGGTAACCTTAAGAGTAATATCCTCTCCAGCTGGGATGATGAATTCATTTGGATTAAACGCAAAATCTGTCATTGTGAAGCTGATCCTGGTGGATGGGCTTGATTTTGCGCAGGCTGATAAAGCCAGTACCAAGACCATCACAAGCAAAACAAGTATTTTTTTATTCATGGTTTTCTCTTTATGAATTGCCACCGAGCTTGGGGAAGAAGCGGCCGGTGCGCGTCATGTACTCACGATATTCATCCCCAAATTTTTCGATGAGATTGGCTTCTTCTTTTGGCGTGCGGATTGCCATGAGGATGAAGGTTAATATCCCTAACCCAGCGATGAACCAGTTATCTACCATCATTCCAAAGGCAATGAACATGGAGGTTCCAACTGTATAGAGTGGATGGCGCACCCAGCGATAGGGCCCACTGGTGACAAGGGTGTGTTGTTTGCGCGTGGCACTGGTAGGTGTAATACCGCTTCCGATGCTGCTGAACAGCCAGTAAATCCCCATGACGCAAAGGATGCCGATACCAACGCCGAGCCAGCGCACCCATTCTGGTAAGCCAATCTTTGACCAGACCATCCAGCCCGGATTGATCAGATAGACAAGAGGAGTTAGCCAAAGCACCAGTCCACCAATCTTGATGAGGGTCATCATGACGGACCCGTCCACATTGCGGGAAATTTTTTCTCCACTTTCCCGATCCGCTTTGCGACGGAAATATGATGAGATGCCTATTCCGGTGAAAAGGATAAGGGCGGCTAAAATGCAGAAGATGTTTTCGTTCATTGTTTGTTTCCTTTGTTGTTGATGTCATTGCGAGGAACGCTCGCTGCGACGAAGCAATCTCCCTATCAAGAATGAGATTGCTTCGGGCAAACACACCGCACTGGCGCACGGTGCAAGTGTCGCCCTCGCAATGACGTGAAATTTATTGAATCAATCGTGGGAGTAATTGTCCCGTTTTCTTCATATATTCTCGGTATTGATCGCCGAAATATTCAAGCATGAGAGATTCTTCAAAGCCGATGCGCGAAACGACTTCGAATACGGTCATACCCAGCCATGCCAGACCGATGAACCAATTGGCTGAGATCAAGAGTGTTGAACCCAGGATCAATACAAATGCTGTGTAAATCGGATGCCGGATAAATTGATAAGGTCCACTTGTGATGAGGGTTTGTTCCTCCAGCATGCGCGGGGTGTCGCTCCAGCTTTTGCCAAGTGTGACTTGCGCCCACGATTTGCTTAGCAAATCGAGAAGAGCAAATCCAGCCAATGCAAGCATTACACCCGTCCAGCGTAACCAGACTGGAAAGGATAGATTCCCAAATGTAAGCCAACCTGGATTGATGACGAAGGCAATCACTGAAATAAAGTCGATCAATCCAAATACACCTGAAATCTTTGATGCCAAGCCTTCTTCGCGCTTTTTCAACGTGTTATCTTCGCGTTGGCTGTGATTCTTTACGTAGTATCCACGATGCGCAGCGAAGGCAATAATCAACGTAGGTAATATGATTCTAAAAACCGTTTCCATATTGTGTGTCTTTCTTTGAATGTCACGCTATCCCATAGGGACGTTTCGCAGAAAACGTGACTACTTTCTAGTCTTTCTTTACATAAACCTTGCTGGTAATCGCCAGCCCAAGCACTGTTGTCCTGTGCCTGGCTTTGATCGTTAGGTTATGGTCAAAAGGTGAATACTCTTGGACTTCGACTCGCACACCCGGAATCAGCCCGCATCTTTCAAGATAACGAAGCAGATTTGTATCTGGGGCTTTCACGCTTTGGATAATTCCCGTTTGCTTTGGACGAAGAGATGAAAGCGGAGTTGAATCATCGAGTGGCATTCGCAAATCCTCGGTGGGAATCAATTCTCCATGCGGATCACGGAGAGGATGTCCCATGGCTGTCGCGATGCGCCTTTCGAAATCCTCCGAGATGACGTGTTCCAGCCGTTCCGCTTCTTCGTGGACCTCATCCCATGAATAGCCGAGGGTCTGTACCAGCCAGGCTTCCAACAAGCGGTGATGGCGGATCACCTCCAGAGCGGCTTTCTTGCCTTCCTTTGTCAACGTCACGCCTTGATGTTTGTGATATTCAACGAGTGCAGGATTTGCAGAAGCAAGTTTTTGAACCATTCCGGTCACAGATGGCGCTCTGATATTGAGTTTTTTGGAGAGCGCGTTGGTCGTTGCCGCTTCACCATTTTCCGTCAATTCATAGATGTTTTTCAAGTAATCTTGAATAGAGGTTGTGAGTATTTGTTCCATGACTTCTTTCTTCAAAGGCTGTCTTTATGTCTGCAAAATTCAATCCAGAAAAGGTGTTTCAGGTGTGAAAGTGACCGTCATCAATAGGAAGAAGAGCAGATAGGCAATATTGAATCCTGCACCTTCTGTCCAGTCTTGTACAAAACGCGGCAGGAGACGCTTGATGAGCATCCAGGCGATGAACATCGTGACGGGATTTACGCCAGCCATCCAGACCGGGAAATGTGTTTTATCCATGCCCACCATCACTGAAAACCAGATGGAGGCAATCAGGATGCAAACAAATAGAAATGCATAGAAGATGGTCATGATCTTGCGGTGGCGTTCGAGCATTTCAAGGATCACGGACTGTGATTCGTTGTCGACCTTGTTAAGCGCTTGCACGTATTCTCCCAGATAGATGAACGAACCATGTACAAATGGGGCAATCAACGTGGCGAGGAAGAACAGAAGAAAGGGAGGCAACATCAAGTACCCTCCAGCTTGGGATGAGCCCCAAACCGGTATGAAGCCGATCAGAACGAGTGGAGTTGCAAACACGCCAAGCAATCCGCCCCAAAACAACCGCCAGTGGGGAAGCGCGACCATCCTCTCTGTACCGGAAAGCAATTTGGCGTAAGGTTGCAGTTTGGGGTAATCTTCCAGCCTGGCTTTGCCTGCCAGCAGGAAAACATCGCCTATGGCGTAAATGATCGCGCCGAGCATACCGAGTAATCCGAAAACTGTGACGAGCAACATGATTTGTTGTTCTCCTTGCACACAAGTTACTTAATCAACAGACCTGTCACCCAAAGCAACAACATGCCGGTCAATACGCCGCTGAAGACAGTCATGGGCATGGATTGCCGGGCGGTATCTTTTTGAATCAATTTCGCAATTTCGTAAACGACTTCAAAGATCGCGCCAGTGCCAATGGCAAGGAAAAGTACTCCAAGGAAAGGCGATGGTGTATATCCGCCAATCCATGCGCCGAGGATGGCAGGACCGCCGCCAATGAGTCCCATCAGGGCGAGCCTTCCGATGGTTGGGCGATCGCGCAGAACAGGGGCGATGATACCTAGCCCTTCGGTGATGTTTTGAATGATGAATCCGACCACCAGAAACGTTCCGAGCGCAATTTCGCCGACGTTGTAAGCCGCACCGATGGCAAGGCCCTCGCCCAGGTTATGGAAACCGATGCCAATCGCAATCATGAGTGCGATAGCAAGTCGACGTTCCGATTCACTGCCTTTGACCTCCGTTTGACTCTTCGAAATTGCATCCAGAAGGAGGAAGGTCGCGACCGCCCCAATGCCAATCAAGCCAATGCCTTGAAATGCAGAAGGTACTTCGGCGGCTACTTCGAGAGCTTCGGCAATCGTGTCCAAGCCAAGAAAGATCAACAGACCAGCGGTTGCTGCCATCAGAAACGTCATTGTACGGCGGCCAAGCTGGCGCAGAGCCGGGAACCAGAAGATTCCCAGAAAGACTGGAATGACACCCACATACAGACCGATTAACGTGAAGCCCCAAAACGTTCGACCCGAGGGTTGAGGCGTTTCAAAGGCAACCGGGATATCCACTGTGAAAGGGATTGCATTGCTAGTAAAGATCGTGATGCCATATGCTTCCCCGTGGGTCCAGGCGTAGTTGACGTGAATCTGGGCGCGTCCAAGCCGTGGAATTGTCGAGCTTGGTGTTACTGTAAA
>DASWEH010000315.1:0-9157 GCA_036394895.1 Anaerolineales bacterium | reverse complement strand
CTTTGCCTCGATTCCGCTTTGGGCGATTATTTTGATTTTTTTTGGCGGACTGGCATTGTTGAGGGAACGACCGCCTGACGGGTTTTATCCCATCATTGCCTTCTTCATTATCTGGGGTTTTGCCATCACGGTTTCATTTTCTGTCTATCGTGAGTTTTATGTTCCTGTTGCAGTCATCACTTCCGTTTGGTTCGGTTTGGGAGCCAGTAAGTTCTTAACTCTTATTGAACGATTACGTTTTCAAAGTCAAAATATTATCCCAATTCTGCAATCTGTCTTTATGATATTATTAGTTGTTCTCCCCATCTGGCATTCCCGCAGAGATCTCGTCCCAGCCATAAAAAATGGATATCCGTTATTTGCCAGGCGCGATCATATCTACCCAGTCTTTGCTCCTAACCGGGCGATCAACGAGGCCCAAAAAATTATTGAGCGCGTTGAAGAGAATGCCATTGTTTTTGCCCCATGGGACAAGCTTTACAGCTACATTTATACAGCCCATATCGAAGACGGTAAAACAAAGATCTCTTTTCACGAGGCCTGGAGCACAGAGGAAGAAAAGCTGGCTGATTCTGCCATTGCATATATCGATCAGAATCTGGATACCCGTCCGATTTACTTTACAATTTACACGCCGGAACTGACTGACTATTATCGAGTTGAGAAAATTGATGATACACTTTATAGAATTTATAGGAAATGATGCACAATAAACGCTGGGTAGTTGCTCCGCCCATTACTTCGCAAGCCGACGAAGCACTCGCCAAATTCCCGCCTATTCTCAAACAGATTTTGTTCAACCGTGGCATGGCTACGGACGCGGAAGCGCGCACGTTTCTCAAGGCTCAGCCGAGCGCGGATACCAATCCGTTTCAATTGATCGGAATGCAAGCAACGGTCGATCGAATTTGCTACGCCCTTGAACATGACGAGCCTATTGCGATCTACGGCGATTATGACGTGGATGGCGTCACCGCCACCGCACTCCTTGTACAGGCACTCGAAGCATTGGGCGGGAACGTGCGCGGCTATATCCCGAATCGATTCGATGAGGGCTATGGCCTCAACAAAGACGCGTTGGATTCCCTCAAAGCGGATGGCGTGAAACTGGTCATTACCGTGGATTGTGGGATCCGTTCCCCTGACGAAGCGCTTCACGCGCAGACCATTGGCTTGGATCTCATCATCAGCGACCATCACCACCCTGACGGCCTGAACTTGCCTCCCGCGTTTGCGGTTATCAATCCAAAACAACCTGGCGATCTTTATCCAGATAAAGATCTTGCAGGTGTTGGAATCGCCTACAAGATCGTGGAAGCGTTGGTCAGTGTTCAGTCACCGATCAACGGTTTCCGGCCAAATGACCTGCTTGACCTGGTCGCGCTTGGCACCGTTGCAGACCTTGCTCCGTTGGTTGGCGAAAACAGGATTCTCGTTCGTCGAGGTCTGCGTCAAATCCGCGAGACGAAGCGACAGGGTTTGTTCTCTTTGGCAGGTGTTGCCGATGTAAAAATTGACAAAGTTACAGCAGGTAACATTGGCTTTATGTTGGGGCCTCGCTTGAACGCCTCAGGCAGGCTCGAATCGGCATTGGCTTCTTTCGAATTGCTTACCACCACAGACTTCATGCGAGCCGGTCAACTCGCGCTGCAGCTTGATACACAGAACCGTCAGCGACAGTCCATCACGCGCGCCATGCAAGAACAAGCCGAAGCGATTGCCATGGGCGAAGACCCTGAAGCCTTCCTGCTCTTCGCTGCGCATGAGGAGTTCAATCCGGGCGTGGTGGGGCTGGCAGCTTCTCGTTTAACGGAACTGTATTACCGCCCCGCGATCGTTGCGGCGAAAAATGCCGAAGAGACGCGCGGCTCGTGTCGGTCCATCCCAGAATTTCATATTACCGATGCACTCGATTTGTGCAAGGATCTGCTTGTCCGTCATGGAGGCCATGCCGCGGCAGCAGGTTTCACAGTAAAGAATCAGAACCTGCCTGAATTGGTCTCGCGTTTGAAAGAGATCGCGAAAGACCAACTGGGTTCAAAAGACCTGCGCCAAACCCTCTCAGCAGATATGGAAGTCCCGCTTTCGCAGTTAAATTTTGAAGTGTTGGAACATCTCAAATTTCTTGAACCGACTGGTTATGGCAATCCCGAAGCGGTCTTCGTTTCACGCAATGTGAAAGTCAAGATGTCGCGTACGGTTGGTTCCGAGGGGAGACACTTGAAGTTAACGGTCGAAGATGAACGCGGCGTAACTGTCGATTCGATTGGCTTCCGTATGGGACACCTTAAGCCTGACCTTCCACCGCATGTGGATGTGCTTTATCACTTCGAAGCCAACGAATACAACGGGCGGAAAACCTTGCAATTAAATCTGAAAGATATCAAAGCAGCGGGAATACCGGACTAGCATCAATTCGGGATAAGACTTTATCACCATCTTCGGACATAGATTTCGCGGACTAGACGGCTTTTTTCCTTAATTTTACGGATCGTGAAGCGTCCGTGCCCTCCGTGTTGTCCGTGTCCAAAAAAGATTATTCCGAACCCAGGTGATCAGAAACAATTATCTTGCTTTCAATTCATCTTCGCGTTCGGGGATGGTAAATCTGTTGATCGTTGTGTAATCGACCAGCCAATTCAAATTTCTATTCATCCAAACCGTAAACGACCACAACCATGGAATGATCCACATCGGGCGTGGATGATGCACCAACTGTACAACCGCGCGACCCACATCCTGCGCGCTAAGCAAAAGGAATCCAGGAGTCGTCGCCTGGGTCTTACGTTTGATGCCCGCGTGCTGACCAAATTCTGTTGTGACACCACCCGGATAGATCATCGAAACATCGATTCCCCACGGCTTTACTTCGCGCCGCAACGCTTCGGAAAATCCATGTACAGCATGTTTGCAAGCCGCATAAATAGAATATGTGGGCGTTGCGACCAATCCAGCCATGGAACACATGTTGATGATATGGCCCGAGCGTTGCTTGATCATCACAGGCAAAGCCTGGCGGGTGGTCTGCACCACGCCCAAAACGTTCACATCAAATTGCGCTTGAATATCCTTCTTCGGGTCCAGATTCTCCAGCCAATCTAAACGCCCAAACCCCGCGTTATTGACCAATACATCGATACGTCCAAATTTATTCAAGGTTTGGTTGATCAGAGACTGAATGTCTTCCAGTTTGGAGAGATCAGCCTGCACCACCAGCGTTTCCGCGCCCGTTCCCATCTTATGAATTTCCTGCGCCAGTGATTCGAGTCGATCCACGCGGCGGGCAGCCAGCACCACCTTTGCCCCTTCCTGTGCGAACTGACGGGCAGTCGCTTCACCAATCCCCGATGAGGCACCAGTAACAATGACGACCTTACCTTTAATAACATCCATGGAATCCTCCTGTAATAGTAAGAAGAGCGACACACTGTCGCTTGTTTTATAAACTGCTAAATTCTGAGCGAAGCTGCAGAAAAATGCTGCCTGATTGATGCAGCACTCTGCAATCTTACTGCAAATTATTCCGAAGGCAAGATAAAGTTTGGATATGCAACTTCTCTGCAAAAATGGCGTATGAGGAGTGAAATTACAAATTCACTGCACTTTCTATTTCAGGAAAAAGATATGAATACACAGTTCACAAACCAGGAAAAACCGACTTTGGTACATGTCATCGCATGGATGACGCTCGCCAGCGGCATTGTCAATCTTTTTTGGGGAATCGCGGCCTCAATCACTGTACTTGCTACCATTGTTGGAGTTATTTGTATACCCATCACAATCCTTCCTACTATCCTCGGGGTATTTGAAATTATCTACGCAGCGAAATTGATGAGCAATCCACCACAGCAAATCC
Source organism: Anaerolineales bacterium (assembly GCA_036394895.1). Lineage (GTDB taxonomy): Bacteria > Chloroflexota > Anaerolineae > Anaerolineales > Villigracilaceae > Defluviilinea. The sequence continues at coordinate 5,301 of DASWEH010000315.1, read as the reverse complement.
GACCTTCCACGAATATCGCCATCCTGGAAATTGTCTGTATTTTAGTAGGCAATATCTTCGCCGTCGTGGTTGGAATTCTTGCGCTGGTCTTCTATAACGATCTTACAGTAAAGGATTATTTCGCTCGCCTCAATGGAACGTTTGCATCTGCTGAGTTACTTCCAGCGGCTGCTCCTGCTTCCACACCAGAACCTGAGTCAGCTCCCGTTGAACCAGAAGAAATAGCGCCTGTAGAAGAATCACCTTCATCGGAGGATGAGACTTCTAAAGGTTAGAACAGGTTTAGAAAAAGATAGCAGCAGGTAATGGAGACTTCCGGATTGACTCCGGAGGTCTTTCCACTTTAATAAGATGATATTTCTCCTCTTGACTCTCATCCCGCACACTCATACAATGGATGTAACAATATAACGGGCAACAGGGAAGAGATCCCGCGTACCCGCGGGACGCCGAAGGTGCAAATCTGGGATAGGCGAAACCAGATGAAACTCTCAGGCAAAAGGACCCTGTTCTCGACAAACTCTGGAAAATTCCCCGCGGGGTGAACCCCGTGTGGGATACCGACGGTGTAAATTTAGTTCAATAGTTTGCTAGTTCGACAGTTAGGTAGTTGGGAAACTACATAACTACAAAACTAAGTAACTACTCAACTAAACTAATCTCTCAGGTCACATTACAGAGGCGCGCGATAAATTTCGTGCGCCTTTTGCTTTTACGCAGTGCCGCCTGTTTGATTATTAATCAGACAGGCGGCAATCGCCAAATCACAAAAAGGAGCAAAGCATCATGAACGCACCAGCCAATTTGAAATATACAAAATCTGATGAATGGTTCGACCCTGCCTCGGGCGCAATAGGATTAAGTGACTACGCCCAGTCCCAACTTTCTGATATTGTCTTCGTTGAACTCCTCGTGGATGAAGGCGATTCTATCGAAGCCGGCAAAGCCATCGCCTCGGTTGAGTCGGTCAAAGCGTCTGCTGAAATTTACGCCCCTGCTGGCGGCAAAGTGACAGCCGTGAACAAGGACTTATCCAATAAGCCTGAAACCCTCAACTCCGATCCGTACGGTGAGGCCTGGATGATCAAAGTGGAAGGTGGCTCCGAAGGTGATACGATGGATTCGGCCGCGTATGAGAAATATTGCGAGGAGCGTTCTCATTAGTTTAATTATGTCGTTGCGAGGAGCTGCAAGCGACGAAGCAACCCCCCCTTAAGTAGTAAATCCGCTCGATAGGATTGTCCCGTTGAACAGGAGATTGCTTCGCAACCTACGCTCGCAACGACATTGAAAGGTAAATTATGACCTACATTCCAATTTCCCCCAAAGAACGGGATGCGATGCTGGAGACCATCGGAGTCAAATCGCTGGATGATTTGTTCGAGGCTGTCCCCGCCAAACATCGCTTCCCGAAGTTGAATCTACCACCCGCGCTCACTGAAATGGAAGCGATGAATGAGCTTTCAGGTCTTGCACAATCCAACGAAAACGTGCGCAGCGACCTGATCTCCTTCCTCGGCGCAGGCATGTACAACCATTACATCCCCTCCGTCGTGGACCACATCCTTCGGCGCGGCGAGTTCTATACCGCCTACACTCCCTACCAGCCTGAAATTTCACAGGGCACACTGCAAGCCATTTTTGAATATCAATCCTTGATGGCTGTATTGACTGGCATGGATGTCTCCAACGCCTCACACTATGATGGCGCGACCGCCACAGCCGAAGCGGTCAACCTTGCCTATGCACAGTTCCGCGGCAAACGCAAGAAAGTCGTCATCTCCCCCACTGTTCATCCGCAGTATCGTGCGGTCATCCGCACGTACTCACAGGGCATGGATCTGGAACTTGCAGGGGATAATGCAAATGCTGACCTCGATTCACAGCCCGATGAATTAACGAGTCTCATCGATGACAACACAGCTCTCGTCATCGTTCAGTACCCCGATTTCTTCGGGCGCGTCTACGATTACACAAAGTTGGCTGAAGCCGCGCATGCAAAAGGCGCACTGGTCTGTATCGTCGCAAATCCGACCGCGCTCGCGTTATTCAAGACTCCTGGCTCCATGGGCGCGGACGTAGTTGTGGGCGATGGTCAGCCGCTGGGAATTCCCATGTGGTACGGCGGACCCAGTGTCGGCTTTTTCACGACCCGCAAGAGTTATGTCCACAAGATGGCGGGACGCTTGGTTGGCGAAACGGTTGATAACCGTGGTCAGCGTTCCTATGTTCTTACCTTGACCGCCCGCGAACAACACATCAAACGCGAGCGCGCCACATCCAACATCTGCACCAATCAGGGTTTGATTGCGCTCGGAACGGCTGTTTACCTTTCCTTGCTTGGTAAAAAAGGATTGCGACAGGTTGCCGAACTTTGTTATCAAAAAGCACATTACGCCGCTGCTAAACTCAGCCAGATCGACGGCATGGGATTGTGTTTCACCGAGCCATTCTTCCATGAGTTTGCGTTGTGCGTCAATCGTCCTGTTGCGGAAGTGAATGCGCATTTACTCGAGCACGGCATTATCGGCGGATATGATCTCGGTCAGGATTATCCGGCGCTCAAGGATCACATGTTGGTCGCTGTGACTGAGATGAACAGCAAGGAAGACATTGACACGTTTGTCGAAGTCCTTTCGGAGGTGAGCCATGATTAACACTGTACCTGCACCCGAGATAAACAAGAACGGAAAAATGACCCCGAAAATTGTTGAACCGACAATCTTTGACTTATCCTCGCCGGGACGTGTCGGTGTGACAATGCCCGCTTCTGACGTCCCGGAAACGGCTTTGCCCCCCGAGAATCTTCTGCGCTCAGACTTGCCTCTTCCCGAACTCGCCGAAGTGGATGTGGTCCGCCACTACATGCATCTCAGCAAATTCAACTACAGCGTGGACAGTGGCTATTATCCACTGGGTTCATGCACGATGAAGTACAACCCAAAGATCAACGAAGATACTGCAAGATTGCCTGGGTTTCTATTTACCCATCCACTGCAGCCGATTGAAACGGTGCAAGGTAATTTGGTGCTCATGTATCAATTGCAGGAATGGTTGAAAGAGATCGCAGGCTTTGCCACAGTGACCTTGCAGCCTGCCGCGGGCGCGCATGGAGAATTCACCGGTGTGTTGATCATGCGCGCTTATCACAAGTCACGCGGTGACGCGAAGCGCACGAAGATGCTGATCCCGGACGCTGCGCATGGGACCAATCCCGCCTCGGTTGGCATGATGGGCTTGCAGGTACTCACTATTCCATCGGATGAACGCGGCAATGTTGATCTCAAAGCACTCGAAGCCGCCTGTGATGACACCGTTGTGGGCATGATGCTCACCAACCCGAACACTCTGGGGCTTTTTGATGAGCACATCGAAAAAGTGATCGAGTTGGTGCATGGCTGCGGCGGCTTGATGTACGGTGACGGCGCGAATTTGAACGCGTTGCTGGGCATCATCCGTCCGGGCGACCTGGGCTTTGACCTAATGCACTTTAACCTGCACAAAACCTTCTCCGTCCCGCATGGCGGCGGTGGACCGGGTGTAGGTCCTGTGGGTGTCGCTGCGCATCTCGCGGATTTCCTGCCCGAGCCATTGGTTGGCATCGTTGAAGAAGGTGACGATGAAACGCCTCCACTGTATGGTTTTGTCAAACCTGCCAAATCCATTGGACGCATGAAAGCCTTCCATGGACATTTCGGCGGTGGCTTTGTCCGCTCGTTTACCTACATCGCCATGCATGGACCCGATGGACTCAAAGATATTGCCCAATATGCGGTGTTGAATGCAAACTATCTGCTCGCGAGACTGCGCAATACTTATCACGTCCCATTCGACCGCATCTGCATGCACGAGTTTGTCGCGGAAGGACGATTCGAAGGCAGTGATGTACGTGCCCTCGATATCGCCAAGCGCCTGATAGATTACAACTTTCACCCACCCACAAACTATTTCCCGTTGATCGTTCACGAAGCCTTGATGATCGAGCCCACCGAAACCGAGAACAAGGACACGCTCGACGCTTTCGTCGATGCTCTTATCAAGATCGCCGAAGAAGCCAAAACCCAACCTGAACTGCTCCACAACGCCCCAAGCACCACACAGTTTGGAAGGATGGATGAGGTCAAGGCGGCGCGTGAATTGGTCTTGTGCTGCTGGTTACCTGAAGGGTACGATAGAGATCTGATAGCAGAGTAATCAGTGACCAGTTATCAGTGAAACAGTAAAGCCTCGGAGAGTTTGAGTCTCTGAGGCTTTTTGATTGCTGTATAATTATTGATATGCTCTCGGTTAAAGATGCACGTATTGCTCGTAAGGTGAAACGCCGCCTATCAGAAATTACACCAGTGAAGCGATTGGTGGTGTATGGCTCGCGTGCGCGGGGTACTCCCGTTAAATATTCAGACCTTGATCTTTATATCGAACTGGAAGAAAAGGTTAGTCCTGCCCTGAGGAGAAAGATCCGTGAGATTGCCTGGGAGGTTAGTCTGGACTCGGGCGTAGTGATCTCCACTCTCGTTGCGAGTGAACGATTGAAAGGTCAGCCAATTTTGAAGGCAATTAAAGCAGATGGAATTGCAGTTTAATGGATGAATCTCGATCCCAGGCTATCCGCTTGCGCATGGAGCAGGCACAAGAAACCCTCAAAGAGGCTGAGGCACTGCAGGATCATGATTTGTGGCGCGGTGTCATCAACCGGTCTTATTACGCAATGTTCTATACCGTTTTGGCATTAGCTGCATTAAAAGAGGTTGCGATTTCCAAACATACTCATGCAGTAGCATTTTTTGATAAAGAATTTATCCATAAAGGTATTTTCCCAAAGGAGCTTTCCCGTTCCCTGCATTATGGCTTCGATCAGCGTCAGACCAGTGACTATGGCGAAATCTGGAAAATTGAACACGGCGAGGCTGAGATGGCTTTATCAGAAGCAAAATCTTTTGTAAAGGCAATAACGGCTTATCTGAAAACCGTTTGACACACAAGGCGGCAAGAGAGCTGGTCCTGTGCTGCTGGCTGCCAGATAATCATGATTTGAGTGCGTAAGACAAATATCGCACACAAAAGACCTCGGAGAGACATCACTTTCCGAGGTCTTTTCTCAATATGTTGTAAAATCAATATATGGGAAAATTACGAGATGGTGCAAGAGATTATTGGGCTGCGGCGGTTGCTATGGGTGGTGCTATTGTCGCTGCATATGATATCGTTGACCAACTCGTAAAGTTTGGTCTTGTCACAAATCATCGTATTTGGTCTATTGGTCTTTTGATATTTTTATTATTTGGTATGATTGCAATAATT
>DASWEH010000314.1:0-5356 GCA_036394895.1 Anaerolineales bacterium | reverse complement strand
ATGGACGTTTGCAATTGGGCTATGTGGAAACCGCCCGCTCCGATGTGGTGCGTGACTCATTGATCGGTGCCGCGCCATTGATCGTTGGGACGCTCTTTGTGGCGTACGTGGCGGTCTATCACCTGCAAATGCGGGTATTGTGGGATGCTTTCCGCAATGGACAATTCAACTTGTTCTGGTTGGGGGTGCGTACTCTGCCACGCGTGGCGGATTTTTATCTCTGGTTCTATCTCGCCTTTGCCGTCAGCAGTACGATGATGCCGTCCGAATCAGACCGCCATGCCTGGCTGGAAATGGTCATCTCGATTGGCGTGTTATTTGGGATCGCGCTGCTGGTCGGCGCAGGTCCGTGGATGTTAAGTAATGTTGCTCCCCGCCTCAGCACCTTTCTCAGTTCTGTGGCAGTGATCTTCGGCTTGAGTGCATTTGTACATATCCTGCTGATTTTGCCTATGGCGCTGATTCATAGATTGTTAGCGCGCGCAACGGGATTGGATGTGGCTTAACGATTTACTTGCTTGGGGGAAAGCTTATGGCGCTGAATTCTGCTTATTTCGTTGTGATGCGAATCTCGATCCCAAGATGGTCTGATAAGTAATTTTGTTGCCAGCGATTCATTCTGTACTTACCGGTAAAACAAAGATCGCAATCGATTCTGAACATGTGCTTTTCAGGTACTCGCACCAGCGCATAATCGATAGGAAGGGAAAACTGAGAGGGTACTCCCGGCGGAACACGGAGCGTAGGTCGAGTATCTCCTGCGAGCGGATCAGTCAACCCTGAATTTGCGAGAAAATCCTGATACAGCTTGCTGGCGCGCGGCATATTGAAATCTCCAACCACAATGATGATGGAATCCTCCGGTTCACTTCGTACCGTTTTTGCTAATTGTCCCAATTGCTTTTCTTCCACCCGTGAATACATCCCATGCCGTTCCCAATCGCCAACGTAATTGGCGAGAATATGAGTGTTGATAATGACCATGGGAATCCCAGCCCAGGTGAGTTTGTGGATCAACATGCCTTTGTAAAGGATTTTATCCATGAACATTGGCGTATACCAAAGCCCTCGTTCCACATAGGGTTCAAAGTGTTTGCTCATGGGGATGCGGGAGAGGGTCAATAAGCCCCCTTTGGGACAGTGAAGATAGGGCTCATAGAATGGATAGGAATAACTGGCGCAGGCCTTCACCAACAGTTGTCGATAACGATGGAGCTGGATTTCCTGCAGGCAAACGACTTGATCCGAGCGATGCTCCAATTCGTGTGCCAGTGCCAGCAGCCTACGGCTGGTGTAGGGCAAATAGCCTCCAAAACAGTTCAGAGTCAGCAAGGAAAAAGAATCGCTCATCGGAAATTGAGTTTATTTGTATGACGTTTTCACGCTTCAGCTTTTATAAATTTTGGATACTACAGTCTTTATGAAGTCATCCAACGCGTCCTTCGAAAAATGCTCACCATTCTCTCGTATTTCGAATTGGCAATTCGGTAACAAATTTGCGGTCATTTCTGCTGTAATAAACGGTACATTTTGATCCGCCTTGCTGTGCTGCATAGATACGCTCCCTTTTACCTCAGACAGCTTGAAGCCCCAGTCTATGCAGCGCAATTTCAAATCTTGTGCAATGCCAAAGCAGTGATTCGCCATCGAATTTTTGATATCGTCCCTTTCCAGGTCTTCCTTTGATAGATTTGAAAAGAACAATTCATAAGCCAGCATTTCCAACTCAGGCATACTTGCATTCTTAATCACTTCATAGGGCCAATAGGAAATTACTTTCTCATCGTATAAGGCAGGTATCCCACTGAAGATGAATATGTTGCGAACTTTATCTGGTAATTGATAGCCGATGGCATGACTATACGGAGCGCCCGAAGACATCCCCAATATATCGAACTGTGAAATTTTGAGTTTCTCGACAAGGATAGATACGATATCGCCCCATTCGGCGATGTTATTCATGATATATGGGGATGATTCACCATAACCTGGACGGGCAATACAGATCACATGCACCCCTGATTCAATCAGGCCATCAAACAAATGATAATCTGTAATACTGGCAATTAATCCGTGTTGGACCAGAATCGGATAACCGTTTTTGTCGCCGTATTCGGCATAGGAAAGTGAATTTCCATTTTTATACTGCAAAGTTTGTTTCATAAGGTATCCATCTAATCTTGGGCAGGATCAGTCCAAAACCGTTTAGGGTAAGCAAGGAAAAGGAGTTGCTCATTTGAGATGGAATTTACTATAGATCATCCTTTCTTGTAAAGCCGCCTCTGTATTTATTTGTAAATCGCAAATGCTCAATCCGCCGCCCTCGACAGTGGTTACACAGTTGCAGCAGCGCCGCACGCTGCGCGCGGTGCTCGGAACTGTTGAAGTCTCTTTTTATTTGTCGTAGCGTTTTTATGCTGTTTCTTTAACTCGAGATACTTCTTATTCTCCCTTGCTTGTTTCCTTCAAAGGTCATCTTATTCGCTTTTTCTTCCCTTTACTTCGATCATCTCCCGCGCTTTTTCGGCGACTTCACGCTCGCTCTTAAACTCAAGCAGCTCAATCGCTTCGTCAAAGCTGACCCACTTAGATTCTGCCACCTCATGGTCATGATTCGATACATCCCCGCCGCGATATTCAAGTAAATAGAAGTGCACAAACTTATGGAAACGGACCGGCTTGCCATTCTTCACACTTCGATACCAGTACTCGATGGTTTCGATCAAACCGAGACGCTCTGTTTCCACACCTCCCTCTTCCTTCACCTCGCGGACCGCGGTCACTTCGGGCGATTCGCCGGGGTCCACGATCCCTTTTGGTAGCTGCCATCTCAGCTTGGGCTTGACCGATACAATGACCATTTCCGGCTCGGAATCCGTCCAACGGAAGGCAACCCCGCCCGCCGAGATTTGATCCAGTGTTTCGACCTTTGTAGCTGATGGATTATCTTGTTTTCTAGGCATGTAGATTCTTATCTATAACGAGCCTTGCAAAGGCTGCTGTCAGGTGAGGATCTAATCTTCGCAAGGCTTTTGTTATCGCAAATTGCTTTTGGGGAACAATACGCGTTCAGGTTCCGCGTTCAGCTTTTCCAATAATTTTTTCGTGAGGCGGGTCTTGACTCGTCCCGACTCCTTTGGGTGAACAAGGTAACGCACGATCGCCTCCAGCCAGGTGTTTTCACTGGCGCGAAAATGCACGACCGGTCGTTCCTGGATTTCCAATTCATTGACAGGAGTTTGCCTCAGTAGTTCGCGGTAAACCTGAACGAGATCCAGCATTTGTTCACCCAGCTCTTCTTCAACAACTTGCTGCATGGTTTGAGTAATGAATTCCAAATCGCTGTCGTAAGCTACTTGAAATTTAATCTCATTCCAAACATAAGGGAACAAGGGCCAGCTGTAGTTATAAACGGTTTGATTCAATACCAGTGAGTTTGGAAATTTGATAATGCGTCCGGAAGGATGCTGGGTGGAGAGGTAAGGTCCGCCAAATTCCCATAATGTGGTATCGAAATAACTGACGTCAATCACATCCCCTTTCGCTTCCCCGATCTGGATGCGGTCTCCCACTCGGTAAGGCTGCCGAATGAGTAGATAAACCCAGCCAATGAGACTGGCGATAGGCGTTTGCAGCGCAAAGCCAAGAATCAGGGATAATAATCCCAGAGAAACAAGTGCTGTGTACCAGTTCGCAGAGAGAAGTGATAGCCCAATAATAAGTATGGCGAGAACCATGACAAGGTTCAACACACGCGTAAGATTGTATCTGGCCGGTCGATTCTCCACTTGGCTGATTAGATAGACACGAATACTTTTTGCAATGGCCATTACGAGTACGATGAGGATCGCTCCAATGGTCAACTGTTGAAGTAACGAAATATATTTCCCTTCAGCAGGGAAGAGATCTGAGCCTAAGAAGTAATAAAGAGCGAAAAGTCCGAGCAGAACAAGAATATAAGTACCAAACCAAAGTTTATCCTCCATTTTGGCGACAGGTTTGACTGCCGCTTCCTTGGTCCCGGCGGTCTGCTTCAGAGCCGTTTTGACATCTTCCTGTTCTTTCAGTTGTTCGATCTCAGCCTTGTCATTCACTTTTTGCATCCTTGCCACATCATGTAAATCCAAAATTCCTTCACGTCCGTAAAATATAGTAGACAACACGGCCATTGCATGGGGATTCAGAGAAGCGGACTTTAACAGTTACCTTCAAGGCTGCGGGTAACGGCGGTCTGATTTGGCAGCCCAAGTTCCGGAAGGAAAGGAAATAGATTATGGTCAAGCATAATCAATACTTTCGCGTTCGCTTGGTAACCCTTGCCTTATTATTCGTGTTTGGAGCATCGGCTTGGACAGGCGATATGACTCCGGCAGCGGTTCCACAGCTGTCGACGACGATCCTGCACGAGGACTTTGAAGACGATCCAGTGGGCGCCCTCGGCGCTCCGTGGACGATTTCTTCGTCCGGTACCGGTAGTGTGAGTATCGTGAACACAACGAATCATGGTCACGTGCTGCGATTACAGGGTAGTTCGACCGAAGGACATTTTTTGATCGCGTCGCGGCCGATCTCATCCTCCTCGACAGATATCAGCGTTCAAGTGGATATCAATCGTGCCTCTGGCGCCTCATTTATCTGGAGCCTGCACGGAGCCGGATCATCCATTGGCAGACGTCGTATCCGCTTACAGCTGGCGCCAGGATCCACAACCTTGGCAGCGCAAACGGTGCCAAGTGGAACAACGAATTGTGGTACTTTATCGTCGGGTACTTGGTCACGGGTAACATTGATCGTTCATAGTGTGTCACGCAAATTCGATGTTCTAATCAACGGCACACGCACCTCTTGTACTGGCGTGTCGGCGGACATCCAGCCACCTTTCAACGCTGTGAGCGTGATGGACGCCTCAAATACCGGCTGGGGTGGCACGGTTCGGTTTGACAATATCGATATCACTACCCCATAGGCCCAACTTGCCTTAGATCGAAATATCCGCCTGCTTATGGCAGGCGGACACTAAGACCTGAATTTGGACCGGAGGGCACACCGAGTCTTGGCCGCTCGTCACCTAGATGGGATCGTAAATCCGCGAGCAATTCTTCTGGTGAGAAGGCTGTTTCCACGCGGGCCTCTGACTCTGGTCGGGGGTTGCGGACAGGTTTGGCACGGTAGACGACCAACTCCTGAATGCCATCTTCAATTGCACGGCGAGCCAGAGCGCGGATATAGTAACGATTGAACTCACTCTCCGCTAATACTTCAGCAGCATTCTCCGCAGTCGCGGCAATCGAATAGCCACCAGTTGGATTCCGGCGGGGTAGCGTTCTGAGGATGCGCCGGTGTTCCCGCAGGCTCT